>CACLNZ010000003.1 GCA_902608415.1 uncultured PS1 clade bacterium | reverse complement strand
ATCAAGCACTAACTCCTGAAGATCGTTTTTATTTGCTATTAGTTTCTGAGCAACGCCGTATTCTTCCGAAATATTATCAAGTAGAATCTTTAAAATAGAAACTTTAGATGATATACCCGTAGGAAGTCTTTTTAAAGGTTTTAATTTTGGCAGTTTTTCCTTTTTCATCGATTTTCCTTTATCAATGAGCTGAAGAATTTCTTCCATAAATTCTTTTTTTAAAGACCTTTTTCTATTGAAAGACCTCAAGTTATTTAAATCTTCTTTATTCTTTGGTTGAGCTGAACATAACTCATAAATTGCGTCATCTCTTATTATGTTACCTCTAGGAACATCTTTTTCTTGTGCTTTGATTTCTCTCCATTTAGCTAGCTCAACAAGAATACCAATTGAATTTTTATTCAAATTTCTATATTTCAATCTTTTCCAAGACTCATTAGGGTTTAAGTCATAAGTTTTTTTTGAAATTAAAATCTTAATTTCTTCTTTAAACCAACCCTCTCTTTTATTGTTAATTATTTTATCCCTAATTAAAGGGTATACTTCAAATAGATGGGTTACATCTGATATTGCATAATTAATCTGTTTTTTACTTAATGGTCGGTTTGACCAATTTGTTAGTCTTGATGTTTTATCAATTTTCCTTCCTAAAAGCTGAGAAATTAAATTCTCATATCCTATCGAGTCTCCAAAACCACAAACCATAGCGGCAATTTGTGTATCATATATATTTTTAGGAATTTTTTTTGTTAAATTATAGAAAATCTCAATATCCTGTCTTCCAGAATGAAAAATCTTAACTATTTCATTATTACTAAGTATTTTAAAAAAAGGTTTTAGATCTAGTTCCTTGGCTAATGGGTCAATAATAATCTTATCCTCACCATTAAAAACTTGGATAAGACACAATTTTGGCCAATATGTTTTCTCTCTTATAAATTCAGTATCGATAGCAAGAAATTTTGATTTATTTAATTTAGAACATAATTCAATTAAGTGATTTGTGTCTTTAACATAATGCATTAATGACTTATACAGAATAATGCTTTTCTTGTCCTTCATAAAAATGTATTAAAGATATTCGTAAAAGATAAAAAAAATAAATGCACCAATATAGAACACATAATTGCAATGACTTGCGAGCTGAAGATATAAATCAAGAAGTTAGATTATCAGGCTGGGTTCACAGAAAAAGAGACCATGGCGGTCTTTTGTTTATTGATTTGAGAGATCATTTTGGATTAACACAATTAGTTTTTGATCCAGATAGCAGTGCTTTCCAAGAAGCAGAAAAAGTAAGAAATGAGTCTGTAATAACCATTAATGGAAAAGTTGTACAAAGATCAGATGACACAATTAATAAAGTATTACCAACTGGAAAAATTGAGGTCTATGTCGATACACTTGAAGTAATTGGGAGCTCAGATGATATTCCATTACCAGTTTTTGGTGAGCCTGATTACCCAGAAGAAATAAGACTAAAATATAGGTATTTAGATTTAAGAAGAGAAACTCTTCATAAGAATATAATATTAAGATCTGAAATTATTAATTTCATTAGAAGTAAGATGATTGAAAATGATTTTCTCGAGATTCAAACACCAATAATGACCGCATCAAGTCCGGAAGGAGCAAGAGATTATTTGGTCCCTTCAAGGGTGCATCAAGGTAAATTTTATGCTCTTCCTCAAGCTCCACAGCAGTTTAAACAACTACTTATGACTTCAGGTTTTGATAAGTATTTTCAGATTGCTCCGTGTTTCAG
This sequence comes from uncultured PS1 clade bacterium, assembly GCA_902608415.1. Classification (GTDB taxonomy): domain Bacteria; phylum Pseudomonadota; class Alphaproteobacteria; order MED-G09; family MED-G09; genus AG-430-B22. The sequence continues at coordinate 80,927 of CACLNZ010000003.1, read as the reverse complement.
AGATGAGGATGCTAGAGCCGATAGGTCTCCTGGAGAATTTTATCAATTAGATATTGAAATGAGCTTTGTTAATCAAGAGGATGTTTTCGAATCAGTCGAACCTTTGTTAAGAGATATATTTGAAAAATTTTCTGAAAATATGGCTGTAAATAAAAAGTTTCCCAGGATTTCTTATACAGAATCAATTCAAAAATATGGAACAGATAAACCAGATCTACGAGTAGAAATTGAACTTGATGATATCACCGAAGTATTTGTTGATTCTGGTTTTAAAATTTTTGCTGATCAAATTTCTAAAAATGAGAAAATAAAAGTATGGGCTATTCCTTCTAAGACAGGAGGATCAAGAGCTTTTTGTGATAAAATGAATAAATGGGCTATTGAAGAGGGTCAACCAGGCCTAGGATATATATTTTTTAAAGATGAAAAAGGGTCGGGACCAATTGCAAAAAATATTGGAGATGAAAAGACTGAATTAATTAAAAATAAATTTTCACTCGATGACGGCGATTCTATTTTTTTTGTGTGTGGTATTCCTGATAATTTCTTAGATTTTATATCCAGGGCAAGGGTAAAAATTGGAAATGAGCTAGAGTTGATAAAGAAAGATTCTTTCGAGTTTTGTTGGATTGTTGATTTTCCAATGTTTGATTATAATGAAGAATTAAAAAAGATAGATTTCTCCCATAATCCATTTTCTATGCCGCAAGGGGGCTTAGAGTCCTTAGAAAATATGGATCCATTGGAAATTAAAGCTTTTCAATATGATATCGTTTGTAATGGCGTTGAGTTGTCATCTGGCGCAATAAGAAACCATAGACAAGATATTCTTTTAAAAGCTTTTGAAATCGCTGGGTATGATATCAATGAAATTAAGAAGCGTTTTGGAGCAATGTACGATGCTTTTGGCTATGGTGCACCCCCTCATGGTGGTATTGCCCCTGGTATTGACAGAATTGTAATGCTCATTGCTGGTGTAGAAAATATACGAGAAGTTATTGCTTTTCCTATGAATCAACAAGCTCAAGATCTTATGATGAATGCGCCATCCGAAATATCATCAGATCAGCTTAAAGAAATCGGCATTAAGATTATCGAGAAGAAAGAATAGAATGAGTCTTAAATCATTATTTTTAGAAACCTTTACCTGGTGGAATAACCAAACTTTAAGTACAAAATTATTAACTTTATTTAGAGGAAAATTTGTTGGTAAAGATGTAAATGGAAATATTTTCTATATTAATAAAAAAAATAAGAATCAGAGATGGGTTGTATACAATGGTTTGATGGATGCTTCAAGAATTGCAGCTGACTGGCATGATTGGTTGCATTATCGAACCGATGAAATACCAAATGAAAGTGACAAAAAACCAAATTGGTATAAGATACATAAAGAAAATGTAACTGGTACAATTGAAGCTTATAGCCCCGATGAGTCAAAGAAAAAAGAGCCAGAGATGTTGAAAAAAACTTATGAACCTTGGAGTCCTGAGTAAATATAATGCGATCAAATATATTTGAAACATTTATTGGAGCAATTGTTATTATATTGGCTGTATCATTTCTTTTTTACAGTTTTTCAATCACAGATAATAATACTGAAGGAACTTATAATATAAATGCTACCTTCAACAGAATAGATGGAATACAAATTGGTTCAGATGTTAGGCTTTCTGGAATTAAGATAGGAAGTGTTTCTAAAAGTTCTTTAAATCAGACAACATATGAAGCTCAGTTAGCTCTGATTATTGATAACTCAATAAAAATTCCTGATGATAGCTCAGCAAAAATTACTATGGATGGATTACTTGGGAGTAATTATATTTCAATTGAACCTGGAGGAAGTGAAATTTATTTAAACGAAAATGATTACCTTCTTTACACGCAAGGATCTGTTGATTTAATAGGGCTTGTTGGCGAGGCTTTATTTTCAGTAGAAGAAAATTAATTATTTTTTTTATAATCTTCTAACCAGTTAATATCATAGCTTCCATCCTCAAAATCTTTCTGGTTTATTATTTTCTGAAAAAAAGGAATAGTCGTTTTTATGCCATCTATTACAAATTCATCTAGAGCTCTTTTTAATCTCTGAATGCAGGAAACCCTATCTTTATCATAAACAACAAGCTTTGCTATTAGGCTATCATAATATGGCGAAATCTCTAATCCTGAATAACAATTTGAATCTACTCTTACACCAGGACCACTTGGAGCATGATAATTTGTTATTAATCCAGGTGAAGGTATAAAGCTATCTGGGTCTTCAGCATTTATTCTGCACTCTATTGAATGACCGTTACTTTTTAGACTATCTTGATTGGTTGAGAGCTTATATTTAGCAGCAATTTTTATTTGTTCTTTCACTAAATCAAAATTATAGATTTCTTCCGAAACAGGGTGTTCAACTTGAAGCCTAGTATTCATTTCCATAAAATAAAAATTACCATTTTCATAAAGGTATTCTACTGTTCCAGCATTACAATATCCCATTGTTTTTAATGAATTAATTGTTAGACTGCAAATTTCATCTCTTTTCTTATCATCTATAATAACTGATGGAGTTTCTTCAATTAATTTCTGATTTCTTCTTTGCATTGAGCAATCTCTCTCTCCTAAATGTACTATATTATTATACTCGTCACCTATTACCTGTATTTCTATATGTTTAGGATTTTGTAGATATTTCTCAATATAAACTCTTTTATCATTGAAAGATTTTTCAGCTTCAGTAGATGCTTTTTTCAAGGACTCACCTAAATCTTCTTCTTTTAAAACTTTTATCATTCCTCGGCCACCTCCACCTGATGATGCTTTTATAATAATTGGGTAGCCAAGTGCATTTGCTACTTCGAGACCTTCTTTTGTGTTGCTTATTTCTCCAGAAGAGCCAGGAATAATTGGAAGGCCAAGATTATTTGCTGACTCTTTTGCTAAGATTTTATCGCCCATCATTTTAATGTGTTCAGATTTTGGACCTATAAATTTAATGCCATGTGCCTCTAGTTTTTCAACAAAACCAAAATTTTCAGATAAAAAACCATACCCTGGATGCACCGCATCTGCACCAGAAATTTCACAAGCAGAGATTATAGCTGGGATATTTAAATAAGATTTTAATGATGAAGCAGGCCCAATACAAACACTTTCATCCGCTAATTTAACATGCATTGCATTTTTATCAGTGGAGGAATATACAGCTACCGTCTGTATACCAAGTTCTTTACATGCCCTTAAAACCCTAACAGCAATTTCACCTCTATTAGCTATAAGAATTTTATTGAACATTTATTCTATAATAATTAATTGATCATCAAATTGAACTGGTTGTTCATTTTTAACAAGTATTTCTTTTATTATCCCATTTTTATCAGCAACAATATCATTCATTGTTTTCATGGCTTCAACAATCAATAATGTTTGTCCCTTTTTAACTTTATCACCAATCTTTATGAATGGATCAGAATCAGGATCAGGTTGAAGATAAACAGTGCCTACCATTGGAGATTTGACAATATTCTCGTTATTTTCATTAATAAGATTCTCATTCTCAACATCATTATTAGTTTTTTCTTGATTAGTAGAAACATTCGCAATTTGTGGCTTATAATTATGTCGTGCAACTTTTACTTTACCAATTTTATCATTCTCAATTTGGATTTCAGATAAATTTAATTCTTCAAGCAAATTGGTTAATTCCTCTATAGCCTGTTTAATTTCTTCATCAATTATTTGATTTTTTGTCAAAATAAATCTCCATTATTTTAGATCGTCCAAAAGAAATTTAAGCGCATATAAATAACCTTCAATTCCTAAACCGCTTATAACACCAACTGCAGCTTTTGAAACATATGAATTATGTCTAAAATCTTCTCTTCTAAAAATATTTGATATGTGCACTTCTATTATAGGAATTTTAACAGTTAGTAGGGCATCTAATAAAGCAACTGATGTATGCGAATACCCCGCTGGATTAATAACAATCGCATTGGCTTTTTTTGAGGCTTCATGAACAAATTCAATTAATTCTCCTTCATGATTTGATTGTTTAAAATAAATTTCAGAATTATTTTCTTTACCATAACTAATTAGAGATTTTTCTATATCCTTTAACGATACATTCCCATAAATATCTGGCTCTCTATCTCCAAGTAAGTTTAAGTTAGGGCCATTTAAAATATATATTTTACTAGCTTTAGACATTGTTATTTTTACGAATCATAAAGATATCTAACCTTTTGTTAGATATTGCGTCAACTCTTTGAGAGAATCAGATGTGTCAGCTTGAAGATAGTAATCTTAATATTGTAGCCTTATCTATTGCTCCAGGAATAACATTTTTGTTTATAATAAATGTAGGCGTTCCATTTATATCAAGTTTATCAGCCAAAATATAATTTTCTTCAATAAAGCCAATATCTAACTTATTCATATTTTCAATTAATAAATTGGGTTCAATATTTATTTCAGTAGCAAATGTTTTAATATTATCAATTGTAATTTTTCCTCGATGATTAATTAATTTTTGATGCATTTTAAAGTATTTTCCTTCATTAAATGCTTCATATGCAGCCTTAGATGCTAATAATGAGCTTTGCCCTAAAACAGGTAATTCAATGAAAACAATTTTTATGTTTTCATTTTCAGAGACTAATTCCATCAAATCAGAGAAGACTCTTTTACAAAACCCACAATTATAATCAAAAAATTCATAAATTATTTTAGTTCCATTTGGATTTCCAATGTAAAATTTTTGATTTTCAAGAAATAATTTATTTTGATCAATTATGTTTCTTTCTATTTCATTTTTTTTGGCAATTAAAATTTCTTCAGCAAGATTTATAAAACTTTCTATCTCTTCAGGATGATTTTCTAAGTAGTTATTAATTTCTTTTTCATTTGTTTTTGAATTTATCAAGTAATTAAATGAATAACCAAAAATAAAAAAAACAATTAAGAGAAAAATAAATTTTATTGAAAAATTTTTTATACTGGGCATCTTTTCCTCCATTTTTGTTTATTTTCAGAATCTAAAATTATATCTTCAGCTCTCATTAATAATGGACCATTGTCTTTCAAACTATTCTTAGATCTTTTTGCATGAAATGAAGCTAAGTTTACATCACCAAGCACAAAATATCTTTCTGCAGAATATAGATCTGCTTTTCCAATATTTCCAAGCCTTGCCTCTGCAATTGCTAACTGAAACCAAGCGTATGAATTTTTTTGATCTTTTTTAATTACATTATTAAGTAATTTTTGTGCCTTAATATCATATTCTTTGTCATTGAGGGCAAGATAGGCTGACGCCAGAGCAACATTGACCAATGGATGACCAGTAGAAAATTTGACAGCTTTTTCATAAGGTTCAATTGAAAGATTTATTTTTCCAGACTCATAAAGAATTTGCCCTTTTAATTCATAATACCAAGGATTAGTAGGGTATTTATCAATTAATATATTTATTTGATCTATAGCTTGATCTGTTAATGCTTTTCTATATAGAGCAACAGAAGATGCGTAAATTGAATAATCAGAGTCATTATTTTTATATTTTCTTATGATATCATCAGGTCTTTTTAAAAATCCCTCAAGCTTTGCGCGTATCATATTATATCTATATACTAAGTCTGAAGAGTCTCTTTGATTGTAGAATTTTGAGTTTACTGCTTGATTCTCTAAAGCCATAATTCTTTGACGAGAAATAGGGTGACTACGAACTCTAGAGCTTTGATTTCTTGTGCTTAATGCTTCTTGATCAGCAAAATTATAAAGAACATCGATCATACCTTTTGATGAAAGTCCAAGTTTTTCAAGATACTGGAATGCCGCCTGATCAGCTGCAGCTTCTTGACCACGAGAATATTTAGCAACCATACCTTGGGCAATTTGCTGGCTTCCAAGTAATATACCTTGAACAGCATCACTGTCACCTCCAGCAACTGCAGCGCCAATTCCAAGAAGTAAGCCTATAATCATTGGTGCTTGTGCTTTTTTTAAAGCAATATCGGATCTAGCAAGATGAGCGCCGGCTATATGACCTGTCTCATGGGCTAAAACACCTCTAAGCATTGAAGGGTCGTCAAATTCCATGATAAGGCCCGTATTAATAAAAATTTTCTGACCACAGGTTACAAATGCGTTTACGCTATTGTCATTAAATAAATATAAGTCAACTGAGGAAGAATTTAAATTTGCTACATTGACAATTGGTATTGTCATTTGTGATAGAAAGATTTCTGTTTCTGCATCTCTAGCAATGCCTCTTCCACTAAGATCGGGGGCTACTAAAATGATTAAATAAAAGTATATTAATAATGAAAATATTTTATTTTTCTTGATCATTTTAAGCTTTTACTTATTCCACCATCCTGTTTTTTTATCTTTAGTTTTTTTAGAGTCAGTCAGTGGTGCTCCAATATGATTTTCATTTCTAACTTTTTCAGTTTGTTTAATTTTTTTAGTTTTATCATTACTCTTTTTAATTTGTTTCGTATCTTTAGTATCTTCATTTAAAACATTTTTTTTATCTACTTTTTTAAGGTTTTTGTTGATATCTTTTTTATTATTATCAGCCTTTTTGTTAGAATTTTTTGTATTTTTACTTGAAGAGTTTTTGTTGTTCGAGTTGTTTTTAGGTCTAGGGTTTGAATTTTTTTGATTCTTATTCTGCGGCCTTCTATCTTTTGCGTTTTTATTTTTACCAAGGATATTTGCTTTTATATCAAATGAAATAATCTTACATTCTTTTCCTCTAAGTTGATTATTACCAACCAACTTAAAATTAATTCCTGTGTCAGTTTCAAGTTTTGATAATTCATCTCTTTTATTATTTACAATAAAGTTCAGGATTTCAATAGATACCTCGACTTGCACTGTAGCCGCTCTTTTATCATTTGCTGCTTCACTGATCTCTCTCAATATCTCTAAGGCAATTGATTCAGGTGTTCTTAAAGAGCCCTTACCATCGCAATGAGGGCAGATTTCATAAGAATTTTCTTGAATGCTAGACCTCATCCTTTGCCTAGACATCTCAAGTAGACCAAAAGAACTAATTCTTCCAACTTGGATACGTGATCTATCAGATTTTAGGGATTCCTTTAATTTTTTTTCTATTGATCTACGATTAGCAAATTTTTCCATATCAATAAAATCAATAACAATTAAACCCGCCATATCTCTTAACTTAAGCTGTCTAGCAATCTCTTTAGAAGCTTCTAAATTTGTTCTTAATGCGGTGTCTTCAATATTATAATCCTTTTTTGATGTCCCAGAGTTAACATCAATAGCCACTAAAGCTTCAGTTTGGTCAATAACAAGCGATCCACCAGATTTTAAAGGAACATTTTCAGCATAAATTGAACTTAATTGATCTTGAATGTTATCTTTTTGAAAAATTGGTTTTGACTCACGCCATTTCTGTACTTTTTTAGCATGACTAGGCAACATCATTTTCATTAATTCTTTAGTAACTTTGTATTTTTCATCGCCTTCTACATAGATTTTATCAAAATCTTTAGTGTAAATATCTCTTAATGTTCTATGTATTACGCTGCCATTTTCATAAATTAAAGAAGGTGCGTTTGCTGAAAGTGTATCCTCTCGTATTTTATTCCAGCTTTTTATTAGAAAATTATAATCTTTCTTAATTTCACCTGCAGTTGTATTACTTCCGGCAGTTCTTATAATTAAACCCATATCATCTGAAACTTCTAATTTTTCTAAGATAGTTTTTAATTTTTTACGCTCATTGGGCTTATTTATTCTTCTGCTAACACCTCCACCTTTAAGTGTATTTGGCATTAAGACACAGTATCTTCCAGGAATTGATATATAAGTTGTTGCAGCCGCTCCTTTGTTACCTCTTTCTTCTTTAGATATCTGTAAAAGAATGACTTGGTTTTTTTTAATAACTTCTTGAATTTTATATTTTACAGCCTTACTTTTTTTTCTCTCTGATTCAATTTCTTCGAGCTCATCACCACCAATATCATCAGGTTCATCAGTTTCATCTTCTTTTGAAGAAATTTGCTTTTCATCTGCAAGGTTTATTCCGTTTGATTTTTTTATTTCTTCCTTATCAGCTTGAGGAATTTGATAATAATCAGGATTTATCTCTGAAAAAGGAAGGAAGGCATTTTTATTTCCCCCATAATCAAGAAATGCTGCTTGAAGTGATGGTTCAACCCTTATTACCTTGGCAAGGTAAATATTTCCTCTAATAGGTTTTTTAGCGTCGAATTCATAATCATAGTCTTCTAATCTTTTGTCTTTTATTATTGCAATCCTTGTCTCTTCCTGATGGACTGCATCTATTAAAATTTCGTTTGTCATTTATATAATCTCCGAATGCCATAAAATATTTTCTTATTGAAACACTAATTTCCCTTATGTCAGGATATGTTATTGAAATATTCATGGCTTTTATTGTTTATGAAGGATATTAAAAATCCTTAATATAAATCCTTTTGTATAATTAAATTAAAAAAATTATTTAATCATATATAAGACTCCTTTATATTAAATAATCTTAGTTTGACAAGCTTCTAATAGATTATTCTTGAAAAATGATGATTTTTAACAAAAAAAAGATAATTATTTTTATAATATGTGCTCTATTTGCAACAGAAAATGTATTTTCTAATGAAAGCGCCTTAATTTCAAAAATTAGATTTTCTGGAAATAATGAATCATTAAGAGTTATCATTGATAGTAACAATTTAATAAAACACGAGATTTCAGCATTTAATAATCCTTCAAGAGTTGTTGTTGATTTGTACAATGTTAAGTTCAGTGATGATTTTTCATTTCCCAAAGCAACTGGTGTAATTAAAGGAATAAGATATGCTGAGTTTAATGCTAATACATCCAGGATAGTATTTGATTTAAATGAATCTCCAAATATAAAGAATGTTAAAATTTTAAAGCCGAGCGCTGGCTCAATTAGAAGATTAAGTTTTGATATTATTTCTAATAAGAAAATTAACGCCAATAAGAATAAAAAGATTAATAAGAGTTATAAATTAAGGAAAACTATTATTATCGATCCTGGGCATGGCGGTAAAGACCCAGGAACTTCTTACCCAAAGGTAGTTTCTGAAAAAGATATCGTTCTGCGTTTTGCTAGGATATTAAAAAAACATTTATCTAGAAATAATAATTATCGTATTTTTCTTACAAGAGAAGATGATAGTTTTGTTTCATTAAGCGATAGAGTTAAATTTGCTAAAAGTAAGAATGCTGATTTATTCATATCAATTCATGCCGATGCTTCTAGTTCTTCTAATACAAAAGGTTTATCTGTTTATACTCTCTCAGATAAAGGTTTAGATAAGGAGGCAGAAAAACTTGCAGCAATTGAGAATTCTTATGCTATGGTTAATTCAAGCTATAGTGGTAACTATTTAAGAAATGCTAGAAACCCAACTGACTTTGTTAAATATCAAAGAAAGTTGATAGATAATCGTTTTAAATCCACTAAGTTTGCAAGCACTCTAACTAGCAGAGTTAAATCTAAGACATCTTTATTGAATAATCCTCTTCGTTCAGCTGGCTTTGCTGTGTTAAAATCTGATGAGTTTCCAAGTGTTTTGGTAGAATTAGGTTTTGTAACAAATGAATATGATAGAAAGAATTTAAGAAGTGGGAACTGGCTTCAATCAGTATCAAACCAATTTGTTAATGCTATTAATGAATATTTTAAATAAGATGAAAATATGCGAAATGATTTTTTAAAATATAAAGAAAGCATAGAGAATAGTTTAAATTTATTAAGGGGGTATCTTTGACTGGGATTCTTCAAAAAATAGATTGGAAAAACTCAATAATTTAATTGAAATTGGGGATATTTGGAACGACCAAAAAGAAGCCCAATCAATAATGCAAGAAAGATCAAATTTAGAGAATTCTTTGAATGTTTATTCAGAGATAGAAAATGAATTGGATGAAATTTCAGAATTAATTGATTTATATAGCAATGAGAGCCAATCATCTGAAGAGCTTGAAGAAGAAATTTTAGTATCTTTAACCAAGTTATCTGAACACGCTGAACTTGCTTTAATGGAGTCAATGCTTTCTGGTGAGGCTGACTCCAATTCAGCTTACTTAGAATTTCATCCTGGTGCGGGAGGAACAGAAAGTCAAGATTGGGCGCAAATGTTATTACGGATGTATTCGAAATGGGGGGAAAGCAGAGGATATAAAATTGAAGTTATTGAATTCAGCGCAGGTGATGAGGCCGGTATTAAGAGTGCAACGCTTAAAGTAATTGGTAAAAACGCTTACGGGTGGTTAAAAACTGAGTCAGGGATTCACAGATTGGTTCGTATTTCTCCATTTGACTCACAAAAAAGAAGGCATACAAGTTTTGCAAGTGTATGGGTTTATCCTGAGATTGATGATAATATCGAAGTAGATTTTCAGGAGTCAGATTGCAGAATAGACACCTACAGATCATCTGGTGCAGGAGGCCAACATGTTAATACGACAGATAGCGCTGTTAGAATAACACATGTTCCAACAAACATAGTTGTCCAATGTCAATCCCAGAGATCTCAACATAAGAATAAAAGTACCGCTTTATCTATGCTTAGAGCAAGGCTTTATGAATTGGAGCTTCAAAAGAAGGAAGAGAAAGCTCAAGAAATTCTTGATACTAAATCTGAAATAGGTTGGGGACACCAAATTAGGTCTTATGTATTGCAACCATACCAGATGGTTAAAGATTTAAGAACAAATGTTGAAGATGGAAATATTCAAGCAGTTTTGGACGGAAGAATTGACAAGTTCTTAACAAGTGCTCTTTCAAGCAAAATTAGTTAGAAAGACTTAATTTTATTAATTACATCTTCAACATGACCTTTTACTTTTACTTTTTCCCATATGTATTCAATTTTCGATTTCTCATTTATTAGAAAAGTTGAACGCTGAATACCCATGTATTTTCTTCCATACATATTTTTTTCAACCCAAACACCAAATTTTTCAAGAACTTTGCCACTCTCATCTGATGCCAGGAGTATCTTTAGCTCTTGCTTATTAATAAATTTATTATGAGTTTCTACATTATCTTTGGAAATTCCAATAACCTGAGTGTTTAATTTTTTAAATTCTTTAATTTTACTACTAAAATCTTTTGCTTCAGTTGTACACCCAGGAGTATTATCTTTGGGATAAAAATATAAAATATATTTTTTATCCTTTATATCTTTACTATCAAGTGAATTCCCATTTGATAAAGGTATTTTGAATTTAGGAACCTTATCTCCAATTTTACATTTTTTTTTCATTTTTTTTCCTTATAAATGAGTGTTAATGAATAAAACAATAAAATATCTTTTATCAATAATTTCTAAAATATTTAGTTTCTCTATCTTTAGCTTTATTTATTTACTACTTTTTCTTCAATTTGGAACTTTAAATTTAAAATTATTAGACCCTGTTATTAAATCAAATCTTGATGATAAATATTTAACAAAAATAGATTTTATTAATAATGATATTAATCTTAAATTTGATAAAAATCATAATGATCTTATTTTTACTGTTAATAGTAGATTAAAAAATAAATCTAATGTTGTTGAATGGACTTTTTTTCTTGATAGCGAAGTAAGAATAAAAGTATTGTTAAACAGCCTTGAAAAAAATGTGGTGGCTTTTAAATTATCTTCTATTGAACAAAAAAAAGATAACCGAATTAGCCATTTTAATTTTCATGGCAGTTTAAATAGCTTAAAAACTTCTAATATATTAGAAATAACAGGTTCTGCAAAAGATTTGCCATTAAGTTTTATCAAAGCTTTATGGCCTGAAAATCTAGGTAAAGGCGCAAGGGCATGGACAAATAGATCTTTATTTAACGGAATAATATCTGGTTTAGAATTTAATTCTAAATTTGTTTTCAAAAAAGATGGAAGATTATTATTTGATCCAGTCTTAAATTTAGATTTTGATTTCAATGATATTGAAGTTCATTACTTAAAGAATATGCCTCCCATGACCGATACTCTTGGGAAAGCTCATTTAGATTTCCAAATGTTTAATATAAATTTATTGGATGGTCGTATTGATTTAGAGGAAGGGTCAAGGATTTATATTAATAATGGTAAGTTTAATGCATTTGACATTAAAAAAAGGCATGGTCCTGGACAAATTATAATCGATGCCTCTTCAAATGTAGGGGATTTCTTTAATTTGCTTAGTAAACATAATAATATTTCAAAATTAATAAAATTAGGCAGGAATAATGTATCTGGGGAAAGTAATCTGATGCTTCAATTTGATTTTCCTCTAAAGAACTCTATTAAGTTTTTCGAAACTAAAACAAATATAAACTTAAATGCTGAAGAGATAACAATTTATAATAAAGAAAAAAAATCAAGTATAATAAGTGACTCATCAACCCTAATTCTTGATTACAATATTGATGAAGCTAGTTTTTTCAAAGGAACAATAGAAACAAAAAGCCTTAAAATTCTTGAATTACCAATTTTTGCACAAATTCTAGATGTTTCAATACCTGGTTTAAGTAATATTAGCGATGGCGGTAGAGACATTACATTTGCTAGCTCGACTTTTAATGTTCAGCTTTCAAATAAAGGTATAAATATCATTGATGGAATCTTAAAACCTGAAAGCAATCTTCCTATAGTAGGTAATAGCTTAGGGTTATCACTAGCTGGTATGTATATTTTCGTTAAAAATGAAATTGAATTTAATGGAACACTTGTACCAGTATCGTGGTTAAACAATTTACCTTCTAATGTCCCAATTTTGGGAGAATTATTTTCAGGAAGTAAAGATGGAGAAGGATTAATAGGAATAAAATTTAGGATTTATAACGAAGATGGAGGTAAAGTTATGATTGAAACTAATCCTCTATCTGTTTTAACGCCTGGATTTTTACAAAGAGTATTTGATTAATCTATTCCAATAATTATTTTTTTCTTTTTTCCAATAGAGATTTCTATTTCTTTTGATTTTATAAAGCTACTTAATGTTAAAGTATATTTCTCATCATCGATTAATTCGCCATTTAATTTTACAGCTTTTGATTGAATAAATCTTCTAGCCTCGCTATTTGATTTTGCTAATCCTAAATCATCATTAGAAAGTAGACTTAGCAAACCATATCCGTTCTCAAAATCTTCTTTTTTTAAGATAATAGTTTTCTTACTTTTCCAATCAGAGTCTTTCCCGTGAACAAGTTCCGTAATTTTAGTTGCTAATAATTCTTTCCCTTTTTCGATGTCCTCATTTTCTAGTTTTTCTATCTCATCGATTTCATTCAAAGGCATATCAGTAAACAATTTAAGAAATTTTCCAACATCATTATTTTCTGTCTTATCTCTCCAGTAATTCCAAAAATCTCTTGGATGTGTTGAATAGTTATCCTTGTCAGAGATAAAATTAAGCCAAATTGCCCCATCTTCTGTTTTACCCATTTTTTGACCAGATGAGGTAGTTAATAATGGAGTTGTTAATCCATATAATTCTTTACCGGCTAATCTTCTGGTTAAGTCTATGCCGCAAATTATATTTCCCCATTGATCAGACCCTCCCATTTGAAGATTACAATTATAGTCTATATTAAGTTTATAAAAATCATAACCTTGGAGTATCATGTAATTAAATTCTAAAAAAGATAGGTTTTGTTCTCTTTCAAGTCGCAGCTTAACAGAGTCAAAAGAAAGCATTCTATTGACAGAAAAATGACTCCCAATTTCTCGAAGAAAATCAATATAGTTTAATTTTTCAAGCCATTCACTATTATCAATAATTTTAATTTTATTGATATCTAAAAACTTTTCAAAAACTTTTTTTATACTTTTAATATTATTATTAATATCTTCATAAGATAGCATTTTTCGAGATTTATCTTTTAATGAAGGATCGCCTATTTTACTTGTTGCGCCACCAATAAGTACAATGGGAGTATGGCCAAAGTCCTGTAATTTTTTCAACAAAAGTATTTGCATTAAAGAGCCAATGTGAAGATTTGGCGCAGTGCAGTCAAAACCTATATAGGCTGTGATTTTATCTTTTGAAAAAATTTGATCCAATCTATCTGAGTCACTAATCTGATAAATGAAGCCTCTTTCATTTATGTGTTTTAAAAAATCAGATTTATAATTACTCATTTGTTCTTCTTGTATTTATTATCTTAAAAGTCTGGTCCGATTAGACGGGTGTCAAGATATTTACTGACTTCATTTATAAGTTTTTCTGTTTTGTTTTCAAAAAAGTGATTTGCACCTGCAATATTTTTATAATCTATATTAATATTTCTTTGAGTTTGAAGCTTTTCAACTAATCTTAAAATATCATCTTTAGGCACAACTTTATCTTCTTCGCCATGTAAAATAATACCTGAGGATGGGCATGGGGCTAAGAAATTAAAATCATACATATTTGCTGGAGGTGATATAGATATAAATCCTTCTATTTCTGGTCTTCTCATTAATAATTGCATTGCTATCCAAGCTCCAAAAGAATAACCCGCAACCCAACAACCTTTTGAGTCTGAAACTTGAGATTGTATCCAATCAAGTGAAGCAGCAGCATCTGATAACTCCCCTATACCTTGATCAAATTCTCCTTGGCTCTTGCCAACTCCTCTAAAGTTAAACCTTAAAACTGAAAACCCTTTTTTTATAAATGTGTGATACAAATTAAAAATGATTGGATTATTCATGTTTCCACCAAATTGTGGAAGCGGATGTAATATGATAGCAACAGGAGATCTTTTGTTTTCTACAACATTCATCCTGCCTTCTAATCTTCCATTAGGTCCGCTGTAAATAATTTCTGGCATATATTAAACCTTACTCGAAAGTATTAATGTTAAAAATTTATAAATTGAAGTATTTCTTGACAAAACTAGTCAAGAATTATAAATCCACATTAAATTCTATATGTTTCTAACACAACTGTAGAAAATTTGTAACAATTTAAATTATGAGAGATTAATGAAATTAACAACAAAAGGCAGATATGCTGTACTTGCTTTAACTGAAATAGCGCTTTCACATAATAAGAGTTTAATCAAAATTTCTGAAATTGCAAAATCACAGAATATTTCTTCAACTTATCTAGAGCAGATTTTATCAAATTTAAAAAGAAATGGATTTGTTAAGGCTGTTAGAGGTCCTAATGGAGGATATAAACTTGCTTTGAAAGTTGAAGATATCATTATGAGTGATGTTATAAATGCAATAGAAGGAAAAATTGAAGCTAAAGGCTGTTCTCAGAAGCATATATCATGTACGGGTATTTCTGGAAAATGTTTAAATCATGATTTATGGGACGAATTAGGTAAACAAATAAATCTTTTTTTAAGTCATATTTCACTAAGAGATATTCTAGAAGGCAATATTCTGGGTAGATCTAGAGCCCCAATTTTAACGCAAGATTGCGACAAAATGACTATAAATTGATTATTGGTTATTTAAATATATTAACCATATAGAAACTATAAAGGGATAAAAATTGAATAAAAAAATAAATAAGCCTACCGAAGAAAACTTTAATAATCCATATGAATTTGGTTTTGAGACTGAAATTGAGTCTGTTTTTGCACCAAAAGGATTAAATGAAGATGTAATAAGGTTTATTTCAGATAAAAAAGAAGAACCCAAATGGCTACTCGATTGGCGATTAGACTCATATAAGAGATGGCTGAAAATGAAAGAGCCAAATTGGTCAAGCCTTAGATACCCAAAAATTGATTACCAAGACACATACTATTTTTCTGCTCCTAAAGAGACTGAAAAACTAAAAAGCTTAGATGAAGTTGATCCTAAGCTTATAGAAACATACAACAAATTAGGTATACCTCTTAAGGAACAAGAATGGTTAGCAGGTGTTGCTGTAGATGCAGTATTTGATAGTGTATCTCTTGGAACAACTTTTAAAGAAAAATTAAAAGAGGATGGCGTAATATTTTGTTCTTTTTCTGAAGCTGTTAAAGAGCATCCTGAAATAATCAAAAAATATCTAGGAACAGTAGTGCCAAACTCAGATAATTTTTTTGCAACATTAAACTCTGCTGTATTTTCAGATGGAAGCTTTGTTTATATTCCCCCTGGAGTAACATGCCCAATGGAATTATCTACTTATTTTAGAATAAATGCAGCTGGTACAGGTCAATTTGAGAGGACGCTGCTAATTGCTGATGAAGACTCATATGTGAGCTACCTTGAGGGTTGTACGGCTCCAATGAGAGATGAACACCAACTTCATGCCGCGGTAGTTGAATTGGTGGCTCTAAAAGGGGCTGAGATAAAATACTCTACAGTACAAAATTGGTACCCTGGCGATGAAAATGGTAAGGGCGGTGTATATAATTTTGTTACTAAAAGAGGTGATTGCAGAGGCGATAATTCGAAAATTTCATGGACACAAGTTGAAACTGGATCAGCAATAACATGGAAATACCCTAGTTGCATACTAAAAGGTGATAACTCTTCAGGAGAATTTCATTCAATTGCGATATCTAATAATTATCAACAGGTTGATAGCGGCACTAAAATGCTTCATTTAGGGAAAAATACAAAAAGTAGAATTATTTCCAAAGGTGTTTCATCTGGGTCATCTTCAAACACATATAGGGGGCAGGTTAATATCCATCCTAAATCAGAGAATTCAAGAAATTTTACACAATGTGACTCTTTGCTTTTAACTGGAAATTGTTCAGCTACAACAATTCCTTATGTAGAGTCTAAGAATAAGACTTCAACCATTGAACATGAAGCAACATCATCCAAAATATCTGAAGATCAATTATTTTATTGCCTTCAGAGGGGTCTTAATGAAGAAGAGGCTATTGCATTAATTGTTAATGGTTTTTGTAAAGAAGTTTTACAAAAATTACCTATGGAATTTGCAGTTGAGGCTCAAAAACTTCTAGAAATTAGTCTAGAGGGAAGTGTAGGATGAGCGGAAATTTACTTGAAATAAATGATCTCCATGTAAATGCAGGAGAAAAGGAAATTTTAAAAGGATTAAATTTATCTATTCCATTCAATGAAATACATGCAATTATGGGCCCTAATGGATCAGGAAAGTCTGTTCTTTCAAATGTTTTATCTGGAAATGAAGATTATAAAGTTACTTCAGGGCAAATTATTTTTAAAAATGAAAATATTATAGAGCTAAAGCCAAATGAGATATCTAATCTAGGGCTATTTATGGCTTTTCAGTATCCAGTAGAAATCCCAGGTGTAACTCTAATGAACTTTTTAAAAACAATTCATGAGGCAAATAGAAAGGCTAATGGTTTAGAGAAATTAGGTCCATCTGACTTTCTAAAATATGTTAGAGAAAAAGCTAAGATACTTGGAATTAATGATGAAGTATTAAAGAGACAGTTGAATGTAGGATTTTCTGGAGGTGAAAAAAAGAGGAATGAAACTCTACAGCTTTTAGTATTAGATCCGGTTTTAACAATTTTAGATGAAACTGACTCCGGACTTGATGTTGATGCTTTAGATATTGTTTCTGACGGAATTGTAGGAATGAAAAATGAAGAAAATTCATTCTTAGTTATTACTCACTATAAAAAACTACTTGATAAACTAAGTCCTTCAAAAATTCATATATTAGTTGATGGTAGAATAGTTGAGTCTGGAGGACAAGATTTAGCAGAAAAGATTGAAAATAATGGGTTTGAGAGTTTTAATTAAATGTCATCAGTTGAATTTCATAAATTTAGAGAAAATATAAATAATATTGATGATTATATTGATCAGAGAGAAAAAATATTTGATAACTTTATTAATCAGGGTTTACCTAATAAAAGAAATGAAAGTTGGAAGTATTTCGATTTAGTCTCCAAATCAAAAGAATATATTAAAAATGATATTTCAAATTCAGAAATAATTATTGAAAATCTTGAAGTAAATAATTTTTTTTATGATTATGCGGATAATAATTTATCTATCGAAGATTATTTAAAGCCATGCAATTTCTTTAAAGGTGAGTCTGTTGTAGATTTAAATGTTGCATGCGGAAATCAAATTAAGATTTTAGATGTTAAGCATAATCAGAATGATCCAATTATAATTAAAATTAACTATAATGAGAAAAATATTTCTTTACCCAGATTGATTATTAATATTGCAGATAACATAAAAGCAAAAATAAATTATGTGAACTCATCTACAAGTGGATTTTTAAATTTATTAGTAGAATATAATATTGGAAATAGATCAGAGCTCGAAATATCTCGTATTAATTCTTCACAAGGGTTATTGGTAGAAACAAATTTAGTTTTTCTTTTAAATCATTCAAATTTTAATATGAAGAATTTATCAATGCCTAATGAATCTTCGAGGCTTCAATTATTTTCTAATCATATTGGTGAAAGATCTAGCTGCTCATCAAAAACGATTTCAATACCATCAGAAAATTCAAATGATGATATTCTTGTTGATAATATTTTTAGTAAATCTAATTGTGAAAGTGTATCAGGTGTAAGAGCAATACTAAATAAAGACTCAGTTTGTTCTTTTCAATCTATGATCGATATCCATAATTCTGTTTTAGGATCCAAGGCTGAACAAGATTGTAAGGGGTTTCTTCTATCCGATAATGCAGTTATGAATGCAAAACCCCAAATGAAAATTTTTAATGATGATGTCATTTGTAGGCATGGGGCGACTATAGGAAGCCTTAATGAAGAGGAGATTTTCTATCTTTGCGCAAGAGGACTTGAAAGAAAAAATGCAATAAATCTAATTTTAGATGGTCATATCAGTTCTTATTTAGGAGAAAAAGGTTTTTTAAGAGAATTCTTGCCTGAGGAATATAAATGACTTTTGATGTAGAGAAAACGAGAAAAGATTTTCCAATTCTTTCAAGAGAAATACAAGGGAATATTTTAACCTACCTTGATAACGCTGCTAGTTCGCAAAAACCTATGGAAGTCCTTGAAGGTATTAAGCAATTTGAGAGTAATGATTATTCCAATGTTCATAGAGGTTTGCATACATTATCTGTTCTATCTACTTCTGCATATGAAGAATCAAGAAAGATTGTTCAAAAATTTCTAAATGCAAAATCTTCAGATGAGATTATTTTTACTTCAGGAGGAACTGATAGTGTAAACCTTGTAGCTAGCTCTTATGCAGATGAGAATTTATCCCAAGGTGATGAAATAATTATTACTACAATGGAGCATCATGCAAATATTGTTCCATGGCATTTTTTAAGAGAAAGAAAAGGGATTCAAATTAAATGGATTGATTGTGATCAAAATGGAAAGTTTGATATTAATCAATTTGAAAAAGCAATAACTTCTAAAACTAAATTTATAGCTATAACTCAAATGTCTAATGTTCTTGGTGCTTCACCTAATATTAAAAATATAATCGATTTATCTCACTCGCAAGGAATTCCAGTTTTAATTGACGGCTGCCAAGGCGTTGTCCATGAAAAAATTGATGTTCAAGAATTAGATTGTGATTTTTATTTATTTTCCGGTCATAAACTTTATGGACCAAATGGAATTGGTATTCTTTATGCCAAGAGTCAATATCTAGAAAGAATGCGTCCATGGAGAGGTGGAGGAGATATGATTAAATATGTCCAAAAAGAAAATATTACATATAGCGAGGCTCCAAATAAATTTGAGGCTGGTACGCCTAATATTACAGGCGCAGTAGGTTTAGGAATGGCAATAAATTATTTTGAGAAGAAAATAAAAGAAGGCTTGTTTGATCACGAACTTAAGATATCTAATTATTTACATAATCAAATTAAGACAGTTAAAGATATCGTTATTTATGGTGAAGAAAATATAGATAGCCCTATTATTACATTTAATGTAGAAGGTCAGCATCCTCATGATATTTCTACAATAATTGATAATTATGGTGTAGCAATAAGAGCAGGACAACATTGCTGTGGTCCTTTAATGGATTTATTAGGAATTAATGCATCTGCAAGAGCTTCAATAGCAATGTATACAAACCAAAAGGATATTGATAATTTTATTGAAGCGTTAGAAAGGTCAATATCTTTATTTAAGTAGTATGGTTTTAAAAATGACAGAAAAAATAGAACATAATAAGTTGATTGAGGCATTAAAAACAGTTTATGATCCTGAAATACCTGTTGATATTTATGAGTTAGGGCTTATTTATGGGATTAATGAAGAAATTAATAACAATATAAAGGTGACAATGACTTTAACAGCTCCAGGATGTCCAGTTGCAGAAGAAATGCCTAAATGGGTTGAAGATGCTATTAAACAGGTAGATGGAGTAAACGATGTTATTGTTGAAATGGTTTTTGATCCTCCATGGGATATGAGTTTAATGTCAGATGAGGCTAGATTAACATTGAATATGTTTTAATGGTTTAATTATGAACAAAGTTAGCACAAAAATTATGTCAGCAACCCCAGAGGCGGTTAAGAGGTTAGAGCATTTAATTAATCAATCTGAAAAAGATATAAAGGCCATTAAAATTGGTGTTGAAAATGGTGGTTGCGCTGGAATGGCATATACCATGGATTATGTTGAGGATCTTGATGTTGGCGGAGAAATTGTAAAGCTTAATAATATTAATGTTATAGTTGATAACGCTGCGCTCTTATTTTTACTGGGAACTGAGCTTGACTATGAAGAAACAAAATTAAATTCAGGTTTTATATTTAACAACCCCAATCAAACTGATGAATGTGGATGTGGTGAGTCAGTAACTTTAGAGCAAGCTGAAATTCCAGTTGAGTTTACTAAAAATTAAACTAATTACCTTTAAATTCGGCGTCTCTTTTATCAAGAAAAGCTCTTACTCCCTCTTTAAAGTCTTCTGAATTTCCAGCCTCGAATTGAAGCTCCCTCTCTAAATTAAGTTGTTCCTCATAGGTATTGTCTGAGCTTTCCCAGAAGGCTTTTCTTATAAGCCTTAAGGACATGGGGCCATTCGCTAATTCTTTACAAATTTCCATAGAATTATTTAATAGTTCATCGTCTTCAGTTAATCTATTAATCAACCCCCAATCATAGGCTTTTTCAGCTGGCAATCTTTCACCTAGAATTGATAGTTCTTTGGCTCTTGCATTACCTATTAACCTTGGAAGAAGCCATGTTGACCCGCCATCAGGAACAAGACCTATCCTTCTAAAAGCTTGAAGAAAAAAAGCAGATTTTGAAGCTATAACAATATCACCCATTAATGCAAAAGACATTCCTATTCCTGCAGCTGCACCATTAACTGCAGTTACAATAGGAATATTCATATTTTTTAATCTTCTTAATATCGGATGATACATTGTCTCAAGAGCGTGACCGGCATCTTGTCTACCAGAGTTAGATTTTTCTGAGCCAGTAGATAAATTTGCACCAGCACAGAAACCTTTTCCTTCACCGGTAATTAAAAGACATTTTATTTTTGAATCCTTTTTTTCAATTTCATTAAGACACTCCCATATACCTTCCAACATTTCTGCTGAGACTGCATTTCTTACGGTAGGATCATTAAATCTCATAATTCCAATATTGTCAGAAACTTCCAAACTTATCTTATTAAAATCCATGAATAACTCCTTAAGAACATTAACTTCTAATATTGTCGTATAGATTAGCCTTTTCTCTAATGAATTCAAACCTTAATTCAGGTTTATTGCCCATCAAATTACTTACAACTGTTTTAGATGCTTTTTTTCTATCTTCAGGATTAACTATTCTCAATAATGTTCTGTTACCAGGTAGCATTGTTGTTTCTTTTAGTTGAGCAGGCATCATTTCGCCTAAACCCTTAAATCTGTTTATTTCAATTTTTTTTGTTTCATCGAGATGATGTTTAATCATTTCATCTCTATCATGATCATCCTTTGCATAAAAAACTTTTTTACCTTGTGAAATCTTATAAAGTGGCGGTACAGCTAAGAATAATTTTCCTTGGTCGATTATCTCAGGAATTTCTTCATGAAAGAAAGTGATTAATAATGATGCAATATGCGCACCATCCACATCAGCATCAGTCATTATAATGATTTTTTCATATCTTAAGCCGCTTTCATTATAAAGATCTCGAGATCCACAACCTAGTGCTTGTATAAGATCAGATATTTGTTGATTATCATTTATTTTGGATTTAGTTGAATTAGCTACATTAAGAACTTTTCCTCTTAGCGGTAGAATAGCTTGAAATCTTCTATCTCTCGCTTGTTTTGCAGATCCGCCGGCGCTATCACCTTCTACTATAAATAATTCAGTGCCCTCACTATTTCCTTGAGAACAATCAGCTAATTTACCAGGAAGTCTTAATTTCCTAATTGCACTTTTCCTCGAAGTTTCTTTATCTTGCTTTTTCTTTAATCTTTCTTCAGTTATTGAATATAAATATTTTAATAATGCTTCAGTTTGTTGAGGAGAGTTAGATAAAAGAGTTTCAAATCTATCCTTTATGGCATTTTCGATGACCTTTTGAATTGATTTATTTGAAAGTTTATCTTTTGTCTGTCCTTGAAATTTAGGATCGGGAAGAAAAACTGATATTGCACCTATTAGGTTTTTACTTAAATCATCAGAGTTAATTTTTTGTGCAACTTTATCCCCGGTTCTTTCTCCGTGTGATTTTATTGCCTTTAAGAGTCCACCTTTTAACCCTATCTCATGAGTCCCTCCTTGAGGGGTTGGAACGGTATTACAGTAAGAATTTAGGAATGGATTATTACCTAAAGACCAATTAATTGCCCATTCAAATGATAAGTTATTTTTGTCTTTTTCTCTATTTCCTGAAAAGATCTCAGTTAGTAAAGATATCTTTTCATCAACTTCATTTTCTACTAAATCAATAAGACCATTTGAAAATTTAAATACATCATTTAATGGTATATTTTCCTTTTTTGCGATTTCATCTTCACAAAACCATCTAATCTCAACGCCAGCAAAAAGATAAGCTTTAGATTTACTAAAATTATATAATTTTTTGCAATTAAAATAATTATCTAACCCAAATACTTCAGGATCAGGCTTAAAACTAATTTTTGTTCCTTTTTTATTAGTTTTCTTTTTTAATTCTTTTAGTTTTGAAGTAGGGTGCCCCTTTGAGAATCTTTGATTATATATTTTTTTGTCTCTATAAATTTCAACATCTACAAATTCTGAAAGAGCATTAACTACACTTATACCAACACCATGAAGCCCACCAGATGTTTGATAAACCTTATTACTAAATTTACCGCCTGCATGAAGGGTTGTCATTATTACCTCTAAAGCAGATTTATTTGGAAAACTAGGGTGCGGATCAATAGGTATACCTCTTCCATTATCATAAACAGTTATAGTATTATCGTTTTCAACCTTTACTTCTATAAATGATGCAAAATTTGCAACTGCTTCATCCATAGCATTATCAATAACTTCCGAAAATAAATGATGCATTGAAGTATTATCTGTTCCCCCAATATACATTCCAGGCCTTCTCCTAACTGGTTCTAGACCTTCAAGAACTTCTATAGAAGAAGCATCGTATTTTTTTGTTTTATTCATTGTGAATTAAACATTTATATAAAGATTGATTCGAGGAAAAGAAAAAGCCCAACTAGTAAGTTGGGCTTTTTTTATCATATGTACTTAGCCTTAACCTGTTAAAGTGCCAACAATATGTGAAATGATTTTATAAGGATCAGCATTTGATGCAGGCCTTCTATCCTCAAGATATCCATTCCAATTGTGGTCTACAGTGTAAATAGGAATACGAATACTTGCACCTCTATCACTTACACCGTAAGAAAATTCAGTAATTTTTTGTGTTTCATGAGAACCAGTAAGTCTTTTATCATTATCTGAACCGTAAGAAGCTATACCTTGATCATGAACTTCACCAAGCTTTTCACAAAAACCTGTAAAAAGTTCTTCAGTACCATTCGATCTCATTTGTTCATTGGAAAAGTTGGTATGCATTCCAGAGCCATTCCAGTCACCCGCTTGAGGCTTAGGATGAAAGTTCACACAAACATCGAATTCTTCACCAACTTTCTGAAGAAGGTATCTGCTCATCCATAAGTCATCACCAGCTTTTATACCTTTACCCAAGCACTGATATTCCCATTGACCTAAGGCAACTTCAGCATTTGTCCCGGTAAGCTCAATGCCAGCTTCTAGACAAGCTTCTAAATGAGCCTCAGATACATCTCTACCCTTAACATTTGCTGCACCAACACCACAATAATATTCACCTTGTTCTCTTTCAGGAATTCCTTCTTCCCAACCTAAAATTGATCCATCTGGATTTGTAAAAAAATATTCCTGTTCAAAACCAAACCACCATTCATCAGTAACAATTTCAGAGGCGGAATGCCTCATATTTGTTGAATGTGCTTCTCTAGCACTTGTTTGAACTCCACACATTACTAGAGAATCTCCAAATAATGGATTCTTATACTCTTGAACTGGTATAAGAATACAATCTGAACCTTCAGTATCAGCTTGCTGTGTTGATGAGCCATCAAATGACCATTCAGGAGGCGTTCTATCGCTAGTAACTTTCACTTTACTTCTTAAGTAAGGCTCAGGTTGGTATCCATCCAACCATACATATTCATATTTTTTCATGCTGTTCTCCGTTATAAAAAAAAAATTGAAATTAAATTGCTTCAGAACCAGTCTCACTGGTTCTAATTCTTATTGCTTCGTCAATATTACTTATAAAGATTTTTCCATCACCAATTTTCCCCGTATATGCCGATTTTGTTATTACTTCACATGCTTTGTCACACTTATCGTCATCTACGACTATATCAAGAACAATCTTTGGCAAGAAATCTACATTATATTCTGCACCTCTATATAATTCTGTGTGACCTTTTTGTCTTCCAAAGCCCTTGGCCTCAGTAACAGTTACGCCAGAAATATCTATTTCTTGCAGTGCATCCCTCACTTCATCAAGCTTAAAAGGTTTTATTATTGCTGTTATTTTCTTCATGTCTTTCTCCAAAAAATTATACTATACATAAGCAAAATTTATGCCAAATTAATATTAGCTCGGGCCTATTTCATGATATGTAATATGTGTAAGTCAATAATGTGTAACTATTTAATAATAATTTAATAGGAAAAAATGGTTTGTTTGGTATGATCTTTCTTATTTCTTAAAATTATAAAGGAGATCTTATGGCTATTAAAGATAACACACCCGTTCTAGTTGGTTGTGGTCAGATAACGCAAAAAATTGATAACCCAAAGGAATCTAAAAACCTTATTGATCTAATGAAAGAGTCTTCTTTACTGGCATTTAATGACAGTACTGTAGATAATTTGGAGAATAAAATTGATACTGTGACAACAGTAAGGTTTATATTTGACTCAGCTGGAGGAAAAAGACCACCTTTTAGCATATACTCTAACCCACCTCAATCACTTGCCAATTCTTTAGGAATTTCTGGTGCAAAAACATATTGTGGACCAACTGGAGGAAATACACCCCAATATTTAATAAATATTTTAGCCGAAAAGATAACTAATGGTGAAACTGAGGTAGCCCTTCTTTCAGGTGCTGAATGTTTCTCATCTATGCGAAAAGCATCTAAATTAGGTATTAAAACAGGTTGGGGTGACGATCCTGTTGGAGAAAGGATAGACCTTGGATTTGAAAAGCCTGGTGGAACTGAAAATGAAAGAAAACATGGAATAATATTTCCAATTAATGTTTACCCGCTTTTTGAAAATGCTATCAGAGGTAAGAAAAACCATTCTGTAGATACGCACTTAGAATACTTAGGAAAAATGTTTGAGCCTTTTACTAAAGTTGCGAGTCAAAATGCAAATGCTTGGTTTCCGACTTATCGCAGCGCTGAAGAGATATCGACGCCAAATGAAAAAAACAGATTTATTGGTTTTCCTTATACTAAATATATGAACGCCATAATGGAAGTTGATCAAAGTGCTTCAATAATAATTATGAGTGAAAGAAAAGCAAATGAGTATTCTGTTCCAAAATCCAAAAGAATTTACCTTCATGGATGTGGAGATATAAATGAGGTTTGGAATGTAACTGAGAGACCTGAGCTTCATTCATCTAAGGCGATAAGGCTTATGGGAGAAAAAGCATTATCTATGGCAAAATGGAATATCGATGAAATAGACTTTTTTGATTTATATTCTTGTTTTCCTAGCATGGTTGAATTAGGACGAGAAGCATTAGATATTTCTGAAAATACATCTAATCCACTAACTGTTACTGGGGGATTGCCATTTTTTGGAGGTGCAGGAAATAACTATGTTACACATTCCATAGCTACAATGATGGAAAAATTGAGAGAAAACAATAATAGCAAAGGTTTATGCACATCAAATGGTTGGTATGCCACAAAGCATGGTATCGGACTTTATTCAAACATTCCTTTTGAAGGCGATTGGCAAAGAGAAGACCCAAAAAATTATCAAAAAACAATTGATGATCTGGATAGACCGGATGTTGATGAAGATCCGAGCGGAAGCGCAAAAATAGAAACATACACAGTCGCAAATGGAAGAGATGGCCCACAAATGGGAATAGTGATAGGACGATTAGATGCAAACAATAAAAGATTTATAGCTATTTCAAATGATGAAAAAAATCTTGAAATTATGATGACGGAAGAATGCTTAAATAGAAATTGTGTTGTTTCAAGAAACTCTGAAGGTCTTAATATTTTTTCAATATAGAAATGATTAAAATATATCTTGTTAGACATGGAGAAGCTACTGAAGGGTGGACTTCGCAAGACCCACCTTTAAGTGAGTTAGGAAAATCACAAGCACAATCTTTGATAACCTTTATGGATTCTGTTATTGATGAAAGCTCAATAAATAATACTAATGCTATATCAAGTCCTTTAAATAGATGTAAAGAAACTGCTTCTCTGGCCCTTGAAAAAAAATATTTAGAAATATTGATTAATGATAATTTTAGGGAGCTTCCATCTCCAACTCTTGATTTAGAAAAAAGAGTTAATTGGTTACGAAGGATGTTACCTTTAACTTGGCCTGAGTTATTAAGAGATAAAGAAACCATAGATTCTGGAGTAAATTTTACTCAATGGAAAGAAAACATTATGAGCAATATTTATTCCTTAAAAAAACACACGATTATATTTACACACTTTGTAGTAATTAATACTGTTATAGGAGAAATACTTAAATCTGATAAGATTGTTAATTTTCATCCCTCAAATTGTTCTATTACTGAGATAAGTAAAATAAAAGATAAATTAAAAATAGTGAAAATAGGAAAGAGTTTAGAAAGCAAGGTTAATTAATGCTTAACACTATATTTACATCAGAATCTTCTTATGAGTTAGATAGGTTATGTGTTAGAAGAGGTATTAAATTTTCAGATTTAATAGAAAATGCTGGTAAATCAGCTTTTATAAAGATAGAAAAAAAAATTATTCCTTCTCTAAAAGAGTTTAATAAGAAAATTTTAATTTTGTGCGGCCCTGGAAACAATGGAGGAGACGGTCTTGTGATAGCAAAATATCTTCTTAAAAGCCGATACAAGGTTGATATTAGTTTTCCTATTTTAAATAAAAGTAAAATTAATAAGCACACAATTGAGAAATTAAAAAATTTAGATATTTCTGCTCAAAAACTTAATGATTTAGATTTAAATAAATATTCTATGATTATAGATAGTATTTTTGGTATAGGCCTTAGCAGGAATTTTTCAAATAACTTCATAAAGATCATAGAAAAAATTAATAAAACAAAAGCTTGTAAAGTTTCTATTGATATCGCGAGCGGAATTAACTCTGACTCAGGTGATTTAATGCCAATTTCTATTAAAGCTAATCATACAATAACTTTTGTTGCACCTAAGGTTGGTCATTATTTACTACCTGGAAAAATAAATTCAGGTAATATTCATGTTGTTTCAATTGGTGAAAAAAAATCAGAAATTTCAAAGGTTAAAAGATTATCTAAAGTAAAATTAAACACTCCTGAATCATGGATAAAAGACTTTAAATGGCCATCAATGATTGATCACAAATATAAAAGGGGCCATATTCTTGTTAAGTCTGGACCATTAACATCTACAGGCGCATCACGTTTAGCTGCGGTTACAGCTTTACGAGCAGGTGCAGGTGCAGTAACTCTTGCATCTGAGACTAATGCTTTAGTAGTTAATGCCTCTCACCTTACTTCAGTAATGTTAAAAGAAATAAACAGTACAGAAGAATTTTTTAACTTCGTAAAAGAAAAAAAAATCAAAACTTTGATTATTGGACCAGGAAGCGGGGTCAATAAAATGGTCAAAGGGTTAGTTATAAGAGCAATTAAGGCGGAGATAGCATTTGTTTTGGATGCTGATGGCCTAACTTCTTTTGAAAAGAATCCAGATGAATTGTTTGACTTGCTGAGAAAAAGAAGAAAAAGAAATAATATAATTCTAACTCCTCATGAAGGAGAATTTAATAGATTGTTTAAGCTTGGCAATATGAATAAAATTGATAAAACAAATAAGGCTGCAGATATTACAAATTCGACAATTTTATTTAAGGGTAATGATACCGTTATTTCATCGCCAAAAAAAATAACTTTTCTTTCGAAAGAATCTTCCCCATTCTTATCAACTGCAGGTTCTGGCGATGTATTAGCTGGTATATGTGGAAGTTTTCTTGCGCAGGGAATGAAAAGTCATTTTGCAGCAGGTGCTGCATCTTGGCTTCATAGTGAAATTGGTATTCAGGCAGGACCTGGCTTGATAGCTGAGGATATGAATAAATTTTTATCTAAAGCAATATCAAAGCAATTGAGAAGAATATATCAAAGTGAAGATTAGTTTAGCAAAAAAGAAAGATTTAAATGGGATTAATGATATTTATAATTATTATATCTCTAATACAGCTTATACCTTTGATATAAGTAAAAGAACAATAGCAGAAAAAAAAGAATGGTTTAATCAGTTTAAAAATTCTGAAACATCAATTTGTTTAGTTGGTTATGAAAATAAAGAACTAGTTGGGTTTGTTTGTTCAACAAAGTTTCGAGAAAAAGAAGCCTATAATCAATCGTTAGAAACTAGCGTATATATAACCGATGAATACAAGGGTAGAGGATTTGGAAAAAAATTAATGTTAGAGCTTATAGCAAGATTAAAGTCTACAAATATTAAAAATCTATATGCCTTAATAACTTATCCCAATAAATCATCAATAAATTTACATAAAACTCTTAATTTTACTAAAGTAGGTACACTAAAAAATGTTGGTTATAAGTTTAAAAAATATTGGAGCGTACATATTTATGAACTAAAGCTCTAATTATTTTATTTTAAGCTAGATAAATGTTCTATCTGCTGTTATTACACTGTAAAAATGCGGGCGTGGTGGAATTGGTAGACACGCAGGTTTTAGGTACCTGTGCTTCGGCGTGGGGGTTCGACTCCCTCCGCCCGCACCATTAAAAAAGAGAAAGTAATGAAAATTTTAGAAGAAAAAAAATTAAAAGGCTTGAAAAAGGAATTTTTGGTTGAAATACCTTTTTCAGATTTAGATGATTTAAAACAAAAAAAATTAAAAGATATAAGTGAAAAAGTAAAAATTGCAGGGTTTAGGCCTGGAAAAGTTCCAATGAGCCATGTTGAAAAATTATATGGTAAAGAAACAATTGTTGAGGTTATTGAAGAAAAAGTTTCTGAAAGCTCTAAAAAGATTCTTGAGAAAAAAGATTTAAGGCCAGCAGTTAATCCAGAAATAAAATTAATTGGTGAAATGGAAGAATCTATAAATGATCAAAGTGATATTACTTTTTCTATGAGTTTTGAAGCATTGCCTGATATAGAGTTTATTGATTTCAAAAAAATAAAGCTAGATAAACCTTTGGCTAGTCCTAAAAAAGAAGATATTGACGAAGCTCTTGAATATTTAGCTACACAAAACAAAGATTATAAATCCGCAAAAAAAGGATCTAAATCAAAAGATGGCGATAAAATAGTATTAGATTATTCAGGTTCAATTGATGGTGTAAATTTTGATGGAGGTTCAGCAGAAAAAGCAGAATTAATACTTGGCTCTAAAACTTTTATTGATACTTTTGAAGATCAACTAGTAGGAGAAAAAGCTGAAACCTCTAAGGTTGTTAAAGTTAAGTTTCCTGATGAATATCCAAATAAAGAGCTTGAAGGAAAGAATGCTGAATTTAATGTAGAAATAATTGAAATTCTTAATCCAGTAGACTCCAAGATAAATGATGAACTAGCTAAAAAATTTGGAAAAGATTCACTCAAAGACCTTAAAGGTGTTCTAGAAGAACAAATAAAGAAAGATTTTGATCAAGCTGCAAAGATGAAATTAAAAGATAGCCTTTTTAATGAATTGGAAAAAAATCACAAATTTGATTTACCAGAGGTTCTTGTCGATCAAGAGTTTAATCAAATGTGGAGCCAACTTGAAAGTCAGCTGGAACAACAAAAGAAAACTTTGGATGATTTGGAGGTAAAAGAAAAAGAGCTAAAAAAGAATTACAAAGAAGTATCAGAAAAAAGAATTTCTATAGGTTTATTAATTGCTGAGATTGGCAGAATAAATAATATCGATCTAGACGATAATGATTATAATCTTGCTCTACAAACAGAAGTACAGAAATATCCTGGCCAAGAACAACAAATTATAGATTTTTACAAGAAAAATCCTGATGCAATTAGGAATATTACTGCTCCCATATATGAAGATAAAGTTGTTGATTTTGTATTAGAAAAGGTAACTTTAAAAGATAAAAAAGTTTCAAGAAAAGATCTATTTGGTGCAGAAAATGCTGAAGAAAAATCAAAAGAAATTACTACTAAAACAAAAAAAAGAAAAACAGTTAAGAAAAAAAAATAATTTATTAATAGTATAAATTATTGTATTTATTAACTAAATATACAATCAATCAATTAATTATTTAATAATTTCTTGGCATAATTGAAGAATTAACCCATATATATCCCTATGGAAAATAAATTTACACCGCAAAGCAATTTGATACCTATGGTTGTTGAGCAATCAAATAGAGGTGAAAGGGCTTATGACATCTATTCCCGACTTCTTAAAGAGAGAATAGTTTTTGTTACAGGGCCTATTGAAGATTATATGGCTAGTGTAATCACTGCGCAACTTTTGTATTTAGAAGCTGAAAATCCAAAAAAAGAAATCTCAATGTACATTAATTCACCTGGTGGAGTTGTTTCATCTGGTTTAGCTATCTATGATACAATGCAATACATTAAACCAGAAGTATCAACTCTTTGTATAGGCCAGGCAGCTTCTATGGGTAGCTTACTTTTAGCTGCCGGCGAAAAAAATAAAAGATTTGCTCTACCAAATTCAAGAATTATGGTTCATCAACCATCAGGAGGTTTTCAAGGCCAAGCATCAGATATTGAAAGACATGCAAAAGAAATAATATCATTACGAAGTAGATTAAATGAGATTTATGTTAATCATACTGGAAAAGATTTAAAAACTATTGAATCAGCATTAGATAGAGATACTTTTATGACTTCAGATGATGCTAAAAAATTCGGCTTAATTGATAAAGTTGTTCAAAATAGGGATACTGAAGAGAAATAATTCTTTAGAAAATCATTATGAGTAAAATTAGTGACAGCGGAGATTCAAAAAACACACTTTACTGCAGTTTTTGTGGGAAAAGTCAGCATGAAGTAAAAAAACTAATTGCTGGACCAACAGTTTTCATATGCGATGAATGTGTTGAGCTCTGTATGGATATTATTAAAGAAGAAAATAAAATAAACGATAAAAAATCTTCAGAAGGAGTACCTGCACCGCAAGAGATATTTGATGTTCTTCAGGATTATGTTAT
Source organism: uncultured PS1 clade bacterium (assembly GCA_902608415.1). Classification (GTDB taxonomy): domain Bacteria; phylum Pseudomonadota; class Alphaproteobacteria; order MED-G09; family MED-G09; genus AG-430-B22. Next base: position 49,137 of record CACLNZ010000003.1, on the reverse strand, counting down.
TGGTCAGCAAACTGCTAAAAGAGTTTTATCTGTTGCTGTTCATAATCATTATAAAAGACTTGATGATAAAAATTCTAAAGATGATGTAGAGCTAGCGAAATCAAACATAATGCTACTTGGACCTACAGGTTGCGGTAAAACTTTGTTGGCGCAAACATTAGCAAGAATACTTGATGTTCCATTTACAATGGCTGATGCAACTACATTAACTGAGGCAGGTTATGTTGGCGAAGATGTAGAGAATATAATTTTAAAACTCTTACAAGCTGCTGATTATAATGTTGAGAGAGCTCAAAGAGGAATTGTCTATATTGATGAAGTGGATAAGATAACAAGAAAATCTGATAATCCTTCAATAACCAGAGATGTTTCTGGAGAAGGGGTTCAACAGGCCCTTCTAAAAATTATGGAAGGTACTGTAGCATCAGTTCCTCCTCAAGGCGGTAGAAAACACCCTCAGCAAGAATTTTTGCAGGTTGATACAACAAATATTTTATTCATTTGCGGCGGAGCCTTTGATGGATTAGAGAAAATAATTGGTAACAGAGGAACAGAAAGGTCACTAGGTTTTGGCGCTGAAGTTAAAGACAAAGACACTAGAAGAACCGGAGAGATTCTTAAAGATCTTCAACCTGAAGATTTACTTAAATTTGGTTTAATCCCTGAATTTGTTGGAAGACTTCCTGTTTGGGCGTCTTTAGAGGATTTGGATGAAGAATCTTTAGTAAGAATTTTAACCGAGCCAAAAAATGCCCTAATCAAACAATACAAAAAACTTTTTGATATGGAAAATGTTGAATTAAAATTTTCCGATGATGCTCTTAGTTCTATTGCAAAAAAAACAATGTCTTATGCAACTGGAGCTCGTGGTTTAAGGTCTGTAATTGAATCTATCTTACTAGATACAATGTTTGAGATACCGAGCACAAAAGGTGTAACTGAAGTGGCAATTTCTGGAGAGGTCGTTGAGGGTGAAGCTAAACCTCTCTATATATATGGTGAAAGCAAAGAAGAAAAAGAAAAATCTGTTAGTTAATTTTTTTGAAATAAGGTCTTGATAAGACGAGAATTAATAACAATATATACTATAGCTAAAACAACTATTCTTTTTTATGAAGAATCGTCTGAAAATAAACTATAGGATATAAAATGACTGAAGATAAAAAATCAAATAATTTACCGGTGCTTCCATTAAGAAATATTGTTGTGTTTCCTAATATGGTTGTACCTCTTTTTGTTGGACGAGATAAATCAATTAATGCTCTTGAACAGGTCATGGATAAAGATCAGGAACTTTTATTTCTTTCGCAAAAGAATTCAGAAGTGGATGATCCTTCAGAAAATGATTTATATAAAATAGGAACCAAAGGAAAAATTCTTCAACTTTTAAAGTTACCTGACGGAACTGTTAAGGTTCTTGTCGAGGGTATAGCTAGATGTAAGGTTAAGGAAATTAAATTCGAATCAGATTTTGTTAATGCTGAAATTAAAGAGCTTCCAAAAAATGAGAAAATATCAGATACGATTAAAGCGCTAGGAAGATCAGTTGTTTCTAAATATGAAACTTATGCAAATATCAATAATAAAACATCTTCCGATGTTCTAACTTCTGTAAAAGATATTGAAAATGAAGATAAGCTAGCTGATACAGTTGCAAGTCAGATTGCTATTAATATTCAAGAAAAACAAAAGATTCTTGAAGAAAATAATCTTGAAAAAAGGTTAAATATGATTTTATCATATATTGAAGGTGAATTATCAGTTCTTCAGGTTGAAAAAAAGATACGAAGAAGAGTTAAAAACCAAATGGAAAAAACTCAAAAAGAGTATTACCTGAATGAACAAATGAAAGCTATTCAAAAAGAATTAGAAGATGGCGAAGGTGGTGCTTCAGAAGATATTGCTGAGTTAACTGAAAAAATTAATAAAACTAAACTATCTAAAGAAGCAAAAGAAAAAGCTTTAAATGAACTAAAAAAACTTAAACAAATGAGTCCAATGTCAGCTGAAGCTACTGTTGTAAGAAATTATCTTGATTGGTTGCTTGATATACCTTGGGGCAAAAAGAAAAGAATTAAAAAAGATATAAATAAATCTCAGGAAATTTTAGATAAAGATCATTATGGTCTTGAAAAAGTTAAAGATAGGATTACGGAGTACTTAGCTGTTCAAAACAGATCTTCAAAAATTAAAGGCCCAATATTATGTCTTGTAGGGCCTCCAGGTGTTGGTAAAACTTCACTAGGAAAATCAATAGCAAGTGCGACTGGAAGGGAATTTATAAGAATGTCTCTTGGCGGCGTTAGAGATGAAGCAGAAATTAGAGGTCATAGAAGAACTTATATTGGTTCAATGCCTGGAAGAATAATTCAAGCATTAAAAAAAGTTAAAACATCAAATCCTATTTTCCTTTTAGATGAAATTGATAAATTAGGACAAGATTTTAGAGGTGATCCAGCATCTGCTCTATTAGAAGTTTTAGATCCAGAGCAAAATAATGCTTTTAATGACCATTATTTGGAAGTTGATTATGATTTATCTCAAATTATGTTTGTTACTACTGCAAATACAATGAATATTCCTGGTCCATTATTAGATAGAATGGAAATAATAAGAATAGCTGGTTATACGGAGGAAGAAAAACTAGAAATTGCTAAAAGACACCTAATGGAAAAAGTTAAGGAAAATAATGCCCTTACAGATAAGGAATTTAAAATTTCTGATGATGTCATTAGGTCCGTAATACAAAATTATACTAGAGAAGCAGGTGTCAGAAACCTTGAAAGAGAGCTAAATTCTCTCGGAAGAAAAGCGGTTAAAGAAATTACTCAAAACAAAAGTGATTCGCTAAATGTAAGTTCTGATAATATTTCTGATTATTTAGGTGTAAAAAAGTTTAGATATGGAAAGAAAGAAAATGATGATTTAATCGGTGTTGTTACAGGCCTTGCTTGGACACAAGTTGGAGGTGATATCTTAAATGTTGAAGCCGTTATGGTTCCTGGTCAAGGTAAAATTAGAACTACTGGTAAGCTAGGGGAAGTTATGAAGGAGTCAATAGATGCTGCATCTTCGTTTGTAAGATCTAGAGCTGTAAATTATGGTATCGAACCACCGATCTTCCAAAGAAAAGATATCCATGTCCATGTTCCAGAAGGAGCTACACCAAAAGATGGCCCTTCAGCTGGTGTTGCAATGATTATAGCGATTATCTCTGTAATGGCGGGAATCCCAGTAAAAAACGATGTTGCGATGACTGGAGAAATGTCATTAAGAGGTCGTGTTCTTCCTATTGGAGGTTTGAAAGAAAAATTATTAGCTGCTTTAAGATCAGGTATTAAAACTGTATTAGTTCCATCAGAGAATGATCGCGAGCTATCAGAGGTTCCTGATAACATTAAAGATAAACTCGATATAAAATTAGTTTCAACAATTGATGAAGCTCTCGAACTTGCTTTAGTAAGAAAACCAGATGCAATTGATTGGGATGAAGATGCATGGCTTGCAGAGCAAAGAAAATTATCAGAGAATAAGCAAAATTTTACAGCTCATTAAAAAAAATATTCAATTTTTTTTGACCTTGATATGTGATTAAGCATAAATTTAATGATATTCAACAAACTAAAGAGGTTTAAAAATGAATAAAAATGATCTAATCGATGCGATGGCAAGTTCATCTGGTTTAAGTAAAGCAGACGCTGGGAGAGCTTTAGAAGCTTTTACTGGTGCAGTTACTTCAGCTTTATCAGGCGGTGGTAATGTAAAAATCACTGGTTTTGGAACTTTTTCCGTAAGCCATAGAGCTGCTACTACTGGACGAAACCCAAGAACAGGTGAAGCTATCCAAATAGCAGCATCTAAAAATGCAAAATTTAAATCTGGTAAAGGTTTAAAAGACGCCGTTAATAGATAAAAAAACCAAAGACAAAACCTAATTTATTTTATATAGATATTTAGATTGTCTTTGGGCGGTTAGCTCAGCTGGTAGAGCATCTGGTTTACATCCAGAGGGTCGGGAGTTCGAGCCTCTCACCGCCCACCATTGAATAAAAAAAAGGTCTAATTTTTATTAGACCTTTTTCATAGAAACGCTTGATTTAAATTCCCTTGAGGATTAAAAAGTTATTTAAATGCGGGGGTGTAGCTCAGTTGGTTAGAGCGCTGGCCTGTCACGCCAGAGGCCGCGAGTTCGAGTCTCGTCACTCCCGCCATCTTAAATCTATTTGTTGCCTGATTTCTAATCTTTATATAAATTTATATTAAATTTATTGAGGATTAAAATGTCAGACAAAAAAGAATTAGAAAGAATATTGGAAGTTCAGAAGAAAGCTCATTTAAGAGATGGCCCTTTATCACTTGAACAGAGAAAAGAATGGATTGATAGACTTATTAATTCTATTATTGAGTACCAAGATAAAATCCCAGTAGCAATATCAAAAGACTTTAGTCATAGAAGCAAAACTAGTTCTTTGTTAACTGATGTAGCCTCATCAATAACATCACTCAAAATTGCTAAAAATAATATTAAACAATGGATGAAGCCTTCAAAAAGAAAAGTATCACCAGCAATCTTGGGTTTACTAGGTGCGAAATTAAGAGTTGAATATCAACCATTAGGAACAATTGGACTTATAAGCCCTTGGAATTTTCCCGTTGTATTAACTTTTGGCCCTTTGGGAAGTATTTTTTCTGCTGGTAATCGTGTAATGATAAAGCCGTCAGAATTTACTCCAAGAACATCAGAATTAATGAAAAATATGTTTGAGGATAATTTTTCTGAGGAAGAGGTTGCAGTTATAACAGGAGGTCCTGAAGTAGGTGCAGATTTTTCATCTCTTCCATTCGACCATCTACTATTTACGGGTGCAACATCAATAGGAAAGCATGTTATGAGAGCCGCTTCTGATAATCTTGTTCCTGTAACTCTCGAATTAGGAGGAAAATCTCCAGTTATAATCTCCGATACAAGTAATATTGAGCAATCTTCAAAAAGGATTATTGCAGGCAAAACTATGAATGCGGGTCAAATTTGTCTTGCTCCTGATTATGTATTGTTACCAGAAAATAAACTAAATAAATTTGTGGCGCATACGAAAGAGACTGTTTCAAGTATGTTTCCTTCAATAAAAGATAACGATGATTATACCTCTGTAATTAATGAAAGACATTATTCTAGACTTAAATCTTATATTGATGAGGCAAAAGATAACGGATGTGAGGTTATAGAAATTAATCCTGCTGAAGAAGATTTTGAACAACAGGAGCATTTTAAAATTCCTCCAACATTATTAATTAATCCAGATGATAACTTAAAGGTGATGCAGGAGGAAATATTTGGGCCAATTTTACCAATAAAAACATATAAAGAATTCGGTGAAACAATTGATTATGTTAATAAAAAAGATAGACCACTTGGTTTATATTATTTTGGGAATAATGATGATGAATTATCCACTGTTTTAGATAAAACAACATCTGGCGGTGTTACAGTTAATGATGTAATTTTCCATGTAGCTCAGGATAATGCTCCTTTTGGGGGTGTTGGTCCATCTGGAATGGGTTCATATCATGGTGAGGAAGGGTTTAAGAATTTTTCTCATGCTAAAACTATCTTTACTCAAACAAAATTAGATAATGTTATATCTGTATTTAGACCACCATACGGATCTAAGGCAAGAAAAGCACTTAAATCTCAAATTAAAGCTTAAAATAAAAATATGCCTAAGATAGACAGAAATGGAGTAGAGATTAATTATGAAATTTATGGAAGTGGACCCGCGCTTTTTCTAACACACGGTTTCTCTGCAACTTCTAAAATGTGGGATGATCAAATTAACACATTAAGCAAACATTTTACTCTCATAGTTTGGGATATGAGAGGACATGGACAAACCGATTATCCTGATGATGAGAAACTATACAGTGAAGAAGAAACAATTGAAGACATAAGGGCAATTTTAGTTAATTTAAAAATTGATAAAGTTAATATTGGCGGTATGTCATTAGGAGGATATATGTCTTTAGCTTTCTATTATAAATATCCGGAAATGGTCGAATCTTTATTAATAATTGATACTGGACCTGGTTTTAAAAACGCTGATGCAAGAGAAGGTTGGAATAATTACGCTTTAAAGCAAGCAAAAAAATTCGACGAATTTGGTTTAGATAGTTTAATTGGTAAAAGTAAGGAGATGAATCCGATTAACCACAGAAATGCTAAAGGATTAGTTAATGCTGCAAAAGGTATGCTAACTCAAAAAGATGATAGAATAATCAATGAGCTACCTAATATAAAGGTACCTTCATTAATTGTCGTAGGCGAACATGATAAACCATTTCTTGCCGCAGCAGATTATATGGAAAAAAAGATTAAAAATTCAATAAAAATTATCATTAAGGATGCTGGTCACGCTGTTAATATTGATCAACCAGATGCTTTCAATGATGAGGTTAAAAGGTTTTTATTATCGTAATTTTTTCCCCGAAAACCTTGGAAAAAAATTATTTATTCCTATATATAATCATGTAAACAAAGCTTGAATCGGTTATAAGTTTCTTAAATTTATAATTTTTTATATGGAGAGGTTAAATGCATCCCATTTTGAACGACTACCTTCCAATATTAATTTTTATGTCTTTAGCTGCTTTTGTTGTTATAGCTTTGACACTACCTCCTATATTATTTGCTCCTAAAAACCCTGATAAAGAGAAATTATCTCAGTATGAATGTGGATTTGAACCTTTTGATGATGCAAGAACTAAATTTGACATTAGATTTTACCTAGTTGCTATTCTTTTTATAATTTTTGATTTAGAGGTCGCATTTTTGTTTCCTTGGGCAGTAGTTTTTGGGGATATAGGTATTTTTGGTTTTGTATCAATGATGGTTTTTCTTGGAGTGCTTACTATTGGTTTTATTTATGAATGGAAAAAAGGTGCTTTGGAATGGGATTAATGGAAAACAAAGATGTAAAAAAATTATCAACAGAAATTGATAATAAGGGTTTCTTTATTACTTCTACAGAAGCTCTTATAAATTGGGCAAGAACCGGTTCACTTCATTGGATGACATTTGGTCTTGCTTGCTGTGCAATTGAGATGTTTCAGACAAATGGCCCTCGCTATGATCTTGAAAGATATGGAGCGGCTCCCAGAGGCTCTCCTCGTCAATCAGATGTAATGATAGTTGCAGGTACACTAACAAATAAAATGGCTCCAGCAATTAGGAAAGTATACGATCAAATGCCTGAGCCAAGATATGTAGTATCTATGGGATCATGTGCAAATGGAGGAGGTTACTATCATTACTCTTATTCAGTGGTAAGAGGTTGTGATAGAATTTTACCTGTAGACATCTATGTACCCGGATGCCCGCCTACAGCAGAAGCCTTAATGTATGGAATACTTCAACTTCAAAAGAAAATTAGAAGAACAGGAACAATAGAAAGATAGAGAAACCTTATGAAAAAATTCAAAATGCCTGATACTCTATCTCAAGAAATTAACAATTTTGAGTTACTGAACTCTTTTATTATAAAAAGAGATATATTTGATAAAAATTTGATTATTCGTGTTGATCAATCAAACATAATTAATGTTTTTAAAATTTTAAAAGATGAAGAAGTTTTTGCTTTTACACAACTTACTGATTTATGTGGAGTAGATCTTCCTCATGAAGAAATTAGATTCCAAGTTGTATATAATCTATTGTCTATGAGTAATAACTCTCGGATTACCGTCAAAGCTTTTACTGATAACTCTAATTCAGTTCCTTCAATTAAAAAAATATATCCAGCAGCTGATTGGTATGAAAGAGAGGCCTTCGATTTATATGGTATTAATTTTAGCGGACATGACGATCTTAGAAGACTTTTAACTGATTATGGTTTTGAGGGCCACCCCTTGAGAAAGGACTTTCCATTAACCGGTAATGTAGAAGTTAGATATGACTCTGATCAAGAAAGAGTCATCTATGAGAAAGTAGATTTAAAGCAGGAATACAGAGATTTTGATTTCGAAAGTGCATGGAAAGGTTTTAAGTATCCTGAAAACCAAAACGATAGAGAAGAAAACACTGATGACTGAAAAAGAAAATAAAAAATTTAGGATAAATTTTGGACCTCAGCACCCAGCTGCTCATGGTGTTCTAAGATTAATTCTTGATTTAGATGGAGAAGTCGTTGAAAGGGTTGAGCCTCATATAGGATTACTGCATAGAGGAACCGAAAAATTAATTGAGAGTAAAACATATCTACAAGCATTACCTTATTTTGACAGGTTGGATTATGTAGCCCCGATGAATCAAGAACATGCTTTTGCTATTGCTACTGAACAGTTACTTAATATTAGTGTGCCTATAAGAGCTCAACATATTAGAGTTTTATTTTCAGAAATAGGAAGAATTCTTAATCATATGATTAATGTGCCCGCGCAGGCTATGGATGTTGGAGCACTAACGCCAACATTATGGGGTTGGGAGGAAAGAGAAAAATTAATGACCTTTTATGAAAGAGCATGTGGATCTCGACTTCATGCTGCTTATTTTAGAACCGGCGGCGTTCATCAAGATATAGATGAAAGTTTAATAAATGATATATATGAATTCTGCGACCCATTTTTAAAGGTAGTTGATGATCTTGAAAGTTTGCTTACAGAAAACAGGATCTTCAAACAAAGAAATGTTGATATTGGGGTTGTTACTAAGAAGGATGTGTTAGATTGGGGTTTAACTGGTGTTATGGCCAGAGGATCAGGTTATAATTGGGATCTTAGAAAGACTCAGCCTTATGAATCTTATGATGAATATGATTTTAAAATACCCGTAGGAAAAAATGGTGATAATTATGATAGGTATTTAATAAGAGTAGAAGAGTGCAGACAGTCAGTGTTAATAATGAAACAATCAATTGAAAAGCTTAAACCAGGGCCAATTATCACCGAGGATAGAAAAGTAGCACCACCAAAAAGAGCTGAAATGAAAGTCTCTATGGAAGCTCTAATTCATCATTTTAAATTATACACTGAAGGATATGATGTAGGACCTGGTGAAGTTTATGCTTCTATTGAAGCCCCAAAAGGAGAGTTTGGTGTTTATCTAATAGCCGATGGCACAAATAAGCCTTATCGATGTAAAATTAGAGCCCCTGGTTTTGCTCATCTTCAAGCCTTAGATTACTTAACAAGAGGTCATCTTCTACCAGATTTATCAGCTGTTTTAGGATCTTTAGACCTTGTTTTTGGTGAGGTAGATAGATGACAGTTAGAAGACTAGCAGATAACCAAGATATAAATTTTAAATTTGATAACCAAGATTTAAAATTTTTAAATTCTTTATTAGAAAATTATCCAGAGGATAAAAAACAATCTGCGGTTGTGCCAAGCTTATTTTATGCTCAACGTAAAGCAGGGGGTTGGCTTCCTGAAAAAGCGATACTGGCTGTCTCCGATTTTTTAGATATGCCAAAAATTAGGGTTCTTGAAATTGCTACTTTTTATTCAATGTTCAACTTACAGCCAAGCGGAGATCATTTTGTCCAAGTCTGTGGCACAACTCCTTGCTGGCTTAGAGGGGCTGAAAATATCAAGAAGGCTTGTAAAGACTATATTGGCCAAGAACGTGAAGTTTCTAAAGATGGAATATGTTGGATAGAAGTTGAATGCTTGGGTGCATGTGTTAATGCACCAATGATACAGATTAATGATGATTATTATGAAGATTTAGATTACGAAAGAACGGTAAAAATTCTAAAAGATATAAAAAATAAAAAAAACATTATTAAAGGATCCCAAATAGGTCGTAAATCTTCTGAACCATTAGAAAGAGACTAAATGTTAGATAATAAAGATAAAATTTTTAATAATTTATATGGTTTTGAGCCATGGAATTTAGTCAATGCTAAACTCCGCGGTGACTGGGACAACACAAAGGATATTTTATTAAAAGGTAGAGAAAAAATTACTGAGGAAGTTATTTCTTCTGGTTTGCGAGGAAGAGGTGGTGCTGGATTTTCTACAGGCGTTAAATGGACTTTTATGCCTAAAGAACCAACTGGAAAGACGCATTATTTAGTTGTTAATGCTGATGAGTCTGAACCAGGTACATGTAAAGATCGCGAAATATTAAGAAATGAACCTCATAAATTATTAGAAGGTTGCGTTATCGCATGTGCAGCTATGGGCGCCCAAGTTTGTTATATATACATTAGAGGTGAATTTATTAATGAAAGACACGTTCTCGAGTCAGCCTTAAAAGAAGCTTATGATGATGGTTTAGTAGGTAAAAATGCATGTGGTAGCGGTTTGGATATTGAAATTTTTATCCATCATGGTGCTGGAGCTTATATTTGCGGTGAAGAAACAGCTTTACTAGAGAGTTTAGAAGGTAAAAAAGGCATGCCAAGATTAAAACCACCTTTCCCCGCTGCAGCAGGTTTATATGGATGTCCGACTACTGTAAATAATGTCGAAAGTATTGCGGTTGTTCCAACGATACTTAGAAGAGGCTCTAGTTGGTTTTCTGGTATTGGTAAAGAAAATAATACTGGTACTAAAATTTTTTGCATATCTGGTCATGTTAATAAGCCTTGTAATGTTGAAGAAGAGATGGGAATTCCATTAAAGGATTTGATTGAGAAACATGCAGGAGGAGTAATAGGAGGATGGGATAATCTCTTAGCTGTAATTCCAGGTGGTTCATCAGTACCAATGATACCCAAAGAGATTTGTGATGAAGTTCTTATGGACTTTGACTCTCTTCAAGCTGTCAAGTCTGGATTGGGAACAGCTGCTGTTATAGTGATGGATAAATCAACAGATTTAATAAAAGCAATATCAAGAATTTCTTATTTTTATAAACATGAAAGCTGCGGTCAATGCACTCCATGCAGAGAGGGAACTGGTTGGTTATGGGAGATGATGGAAAAGATGGCTAAAGGTGAAGCAAAAAAAGAGGATATAGATACTCTTTTAAGTCTTACAAAAAGAATAGAAGGTCATACAATTTGCGCCCTAGGAGATGCCGCCGCATGGCCAATCCAAGGACTAATAAGACACTTTAGACATCACATTGAAGATAGAATTGATCAATACCAGAAAGAAAGCAATGAGAATTATGGTTAATATTAAAATTGATGACAAAGATTATGAGGTTGAAGATGGTTTAGCTATTATTCAGGCTTGTGAAATTGCTGGAGTTGAAGTTCCAAGATTTTGTTATCATGAAAAATTATCTATTGCTGGTAATTGTAGAATGTGCCTTGTCGATGTAGAAGACTCAAGAGGGTTAAGTCCTAAGCCAATTGCTTCATGTGCAATGCAAGTATCAGAGGGTTTAAAGATTTATACTAAATCTGAGAGAGTGAAAAATGCTCAAGAAGGTGCTTTAGAATTTCTATTAATGAATCATCCTCTTGATTGTCCAATTTGTGATCAAGGTGGTGAGTGCGATTTACAAGATCAATCAATGGCTTTTGGATACGGATCTAGTAGGTTTGAGGGGGATAAAAGGGCTGTTGAATCTAAAGATATGGGTCCATTTATTAAAACAGAAATGACTAGATGCATTCATTGCACAAGATGTGTTAGATTTTCTTCTGAAATATCTGGTAATGATGAGATAGGCTCTATTGGTAGAGGTCATGATATGGAGATAACAACATATCTTAATCAAGCTGTAGAGTCTGAGCTTTCCGGAAATGTCATTGATTTATGTCCTGTAGGCGCTTTAACTTCTAAGCCTTATGCATTCTCTGCTAGACCATGGGAGTTAAATAAAACTGAAACTATAGATATTATGGATGCTATGGGGTCAAATATTAGAATTGACTCGAAGGGTTTAAGGGTTATGCGAGTCCTTCCAAGACTAAATGAAGATATAAATGAAGAATGGATAACTGATAAGACTAGATTTTTTTGGGATGGCTTAAACAATCAAAGAATTGATAAACCTTATAAAAGAGTTGATGGTATTTTAAAGCCAACATCCTGGAAAAGTGCATTAGAATTGGCAAAAGAAAAAATCTCTAATAGTAAATCAGAAAAAATTTCTGCACTCTCAGGAGATCTAGTAGATATTGAAACAGTTTATGCTCTCAAAAAATTAATGAAAAACATAGGAAGTGATAATTTTGATTGTAGGCAAGATGGTTCAAGAATTTCTGGACCACCGGAGAGATGGCTTTTTAATTCAACTTTTAACGGTATTGAAGATTCTGATGGGTGTCTAATTATTGGTTCCGACATAAGAAAAGAGGCACCTCTTTTAAATTCAAGATTGCTTAGAAAATCGAGAGATGATGAATATAAAATTGGTGTAATTGGATTCAATAATGACATAACTTTTGATTTTGATTTTTTAGGAGAAAATCCATCAATTGTTGAAGATATTTTAATTGGAAATAATAATTTTTGTGATGATTTATCATCAATGAACAAACCTTTGATGATTTTAGGGCAGGGTGCATTAATAGGTGAGGATGCTGAAAATTTCCAAAATATTTGTATTGATCTTGCCTACAAATTCAATTTTATAAATAATGATTGGAATGGTTTTAATGTCCTTCACTCTGCAGCTTCAAGAGCTGGGGCAATGAGCATTGGTTTTCTTCCGTCAGACAAAGGTATGATAACTGATGAAATACTTTCTAATTATAATAATAAAAAACTAGATCTTCTATATCTTCTTGGTGCAGATGAATTAAACTTAGAGAAGAACGATGATTGTTTTGTAATTTATCAAGGACATCATGGCGATATTGGTGCTCAGATTGCTGACCTTGTTTTTCCAGCAGCAGCTTTTTGCGAACAAAATGGATTATATATGAATACAGAGGGAAGGGTTCAAGAGTCAATTCGTTCAACCTTTCCTTTAGGGGAAGCAAAAGAAAATTGGGAAATAATTTATCTATTAGCAAAAGAAATGAGCTTTGACATTGGTTTTTCAAATCTTAACGAATTAAGAAACCAGTTAATTGAAGAATTCCCTATTATTAATCCTTACAGAGAATTTGAACCATTACCTTCTCCAAAAAAAGATGAATTTAATAAGCTTAATGGACATCAATTTAAAAGGATAATTGACAGTTATTGGCAAACAAATTCAATTGCCAGAGCATCTTCAAATTTGTCTATAAGAAATAATTATATAAAAGAAGAAAATAATAGGTAATAGATATGGAATATATACTTTCAATTTTATTTATATTTCTTCAATCTTTTTTGGTAATTTTTGCTGTTCTAATGATGGCTTATCTCGGAATTTATGGTGAAAGAAAGCTATGGGCGGCCGTACAATTAAGAAGAGGACCTAACATTGTTGGACCATTTGGCTTACTTCAACCTGTAGCTGATTTTCTTAAATTACTTTTAAAAGAGCCAATAATTCCAGATAAAGCTAATAAAGTAATATTTATAATGGCTCCTCTTGTTACTTGTTTTGTTGCTTTGTCAGCTTGGGCAGTTGTTCCGTTTGCAGAAAATTGGGTGGTAGCAGATATAAATGTTGGAATTTTATATATTTTTGCAATTTCATCTCTTGGAGTTTATGGAATCATTCTTGGTGGCTGGGCTTCAAATTCTAAATATCCTTTTATGGGAGCTATGAGATCTGCAGCGCAAATGGTTTCTTATGAGGTCTCTATAGGGTTTGTAATTATTACAGTTCTTCTTTGTGTAGGTTCACTTAATCTCACAGATATAGTTCTTGCCCAAAAGAAGATTTGGTTTTTTATTCCCCTTTTTCCAATGTTCATAATATTCTTTGTGTCTGCTCTTGCTGAAACAAATCGTCCTCCATTTGATCTACCTGAGGCTGAAGCCGAATTAGTAGCTGGATATCAAGTAGAATATTCTTCATCTTTCTTTCTCTTATATTTTCTTGGCGAGTTAGCGGCAACTTTTTTAATGTGTGCAATGATTACGATTCTGTTTTTAGGTGGTTGGTTACCTCCTCTTGATATTTACCCTTTAAATGCTATTCCTGGCGTAGTCTGGTTTATGCTAAAAGTGGCTTTCATTTTCTTTATGTTTGGTATGGTAAAAGCTCTTGTACCAAGATATAGATATGATCAATTAATGAGATTAGGTTGGAAAGTTTTTCTTCCGATATCACTTTTTTGGGTTGTTTTGACTGCTTCAGTCCTTTTTATATTTGATTTAGCGCCATAGAGATAACAATGAGAAAAATACTATATATTTTTAAAAACCTTATACAGCTCGATTTTCTAAAAGCCTTATATACGGCCATGAAATATTTCATTTTTAGAAAAAGGGTAACCATTAATTATCCTTCTGAAAAAGGCAAGCTATCTCCAAGGTTTAGAGGTCAGCATGCGCTGAGAAGATATCCTAATGGTGAAGAACGATGTATAGCTTGTAAATTATGCGAAGCCGTTTGTCCTGCTCAAGCTATAACTATTGATGCATCGCCAAGAAACGAAGACGGAATTAGAAAGGCTATAAGGTACGACATAGATATGGTAAAATGTATTTATTGTGGTTTATGCCAAGAGTCTTGTCCTGTTGATGCAATCGTTGAAGGGCCTAATTTTGAATTTGCAACAGAGACACGTGAGGAGCTTTTATATACAAAAGAAAAACTTTTGGATAATGGTGATAGATGGGAAGTATCGCTAGTTAGAAACATTGAAAGGGATGCACCTTTCAGGTAATTAAATATAAATGTTTGCTTCTATTTTATTTTTCATTTTTTCTTTTTTAATCCTTGCTTCGGCTTTACTTGTGATCACATCAAAAAATCCTGTAAATTCAGTGATATTTTTGATTTTTTCATTTTTTAATGCTGCAGGAATTTTTCTAATAGCAGGAGCAGAATTCTTAGCTTTAATAATGCTTATTGTTTATGTAGGAGCGGTAGCAGTCCTGTTTTTATTTGTTGTAATGATGTTGGATTTAAATTTTGAAGAATTAAATAAAAAAACTAATTTTGTTAAAACAGGAATTATTACATCTGGTATTCTTATAGCTGAAATGATTGTTTTATTTGTTTATTATCCTGAAGAACAATCATTTATTATTAATAAAAATAATAAACTAAATAGCTTAACTAATACAGAAATCATTGGCTCAAAGATTTATACGGAACATTTTTATCATTTTCAAATTGCGGGTCTTATTTTATTAGTGGCCATGATTGGAGCAATAGTTCTAACTTTAAGGCATAGAGATAATGTTAGAAGGCAAGATATTTCATCTCAGGTAAGCAGGGATCAAGAAAAAAATGTTGAATTAAAGGATATAACATTTGAGGAAACAGAATGATTTTTGAAATAGGTATATATCATTATACTATATTAAGCGCTTTCTTGTTTTTTACAGGTGTTTTCGGGATTTTCTTAAATAGAACAAATTTAATAATAATACTTATGTCTTTAGAGTTAATTCTCTTAAGTGTGAGTATAAACTTTATCTCTTTTTCTGTATTTTTAGGCGATATTACGGGACAAATTTTTTCTCTTTTCATTCTTACTGTAGCTGCGGGCGAAGCAGCAATTGGTTTAGCTATTCTTGTTGTTTATTTTAGAAACTCGGGCAACATCAATGTTAATGAAATTAATAAAATGAGGGGCTAATGGAATTATTTTTAATAGTTTTCTTACCTTTAATTGGTTCTATAATTTCAGGTTTTTTTGGTAAAATACTTGGATTAAGACTTAGTCATTTTATTTCTTGTTCTTTAATTTTAGCTTCTTCTATTCTTTCAGCATATTTATTTTATATGACACTAAACGGTTATCAAACTAGTAATCAATTTTTATTCGAATGGATTAACTCTGGGGCAATAGATGCATCTTGGTCCTTAAAATTTGATACTTTAACTTCTGTAATGCTTGTTGTTGTTACTTCTGTTTCGGCATTAGTTCATATTTACTCTATTGGCTATATGAGTCATGACCCTTATCAATACAGGTTTTTCTCATATTTATCATTTTTTACATTTGCTATGCTTATGCTTGTTACATCAGATAACTTACTGCAGTTATTTTTTGGATGGGAGGGCGTAGGTTTAGCATCATATCTATTGATTGGTTTTTGGTATGAAAAACCATCTGCTAATGCTGCTGCAATGAAGGCCTTTGTAGTTAATAGGGTTGGAGATTTTGGTTTTCTTTTAGGTATTGCGGTAATTTATATAGCAACAGGCTCAATAAGCTTTGATGTTATTTTTCAAAAAATTAATAATGTTAATCAATTCACTATAAATATAGCATGTTTATTGCTTTTTATGGGGGCAATGGGAAAGTCTGCTCAACTCTTTTTACATACATGGCTACCTGATGCAATGGAAGGTCCTACACCAGTTTCAGCTTTAATTCATGCAGCAACTATGGTTACAGCTGGAATTTTTCTTGTAGCAAGATGCTCACCAATTTTTGAAAATTCTGATCTTGCGTTATCATTTATTATAATTATTGGAGCATCTACTGCATTTTTTGCAGCAACAGTTGGACTTGTTCAAAATGATATTAAAAGAATTATTGCTTATTCAACATGCTCTCAATTAGGCTATATGTTTGTTGCTTTGGGTGTTGGGGCGTATCAAGTAGCTATCTTTCATCTTTTTACTCATGCTTTTTTCAAAGCTCTTCTTTTTCTTGGATCTGGGTCAGTTATCCACGCTATGTCTGATGAGCAAGATATTCAAAAGATGGGAGGTTTATATAAAATTATTCCATTTACATGGATAATGATGTTAATTGGAACTTTAGCGTTAACTGGAGCTCCTTTACTATCTGGTTATTACTCAAAGGATGCTATAATCGAATCAGCTTTCGTAAGTCATGCTTTTGGGCATGAATATGCTTTTTATCTTCTTGTTTTTTCTGCCCTTTTAACTAGTTTTTATTCATGGAGGCTTATCTTTTTAACTTTCCACGGTAAAACGAGAGCATCACAAGATGTTTTGTCAAAAGCACATGAAAGTCCATTATCGATGACCATACCGCTTCTTTTGTTAAGTTTTGGGGCACTTTTTTCTGGATATTTATTTTCTGACTTTTTTCTATCTTATGAACTAAAGGATCTTTGGGGTAGCTCTATCTATACTCATCCCGATAATCATATTCTTGAAGAAATTCATCATTCTCCTTTTTGGGTAAAGAAAATTCCACTCGTCATGATGGTTATTGGTTTTATTATAGCTATATTATTTTATTTGCTTTTAAAAAATGTTCCATCATTCTTATCAAATAAATTGTCATTTATTTATAATTTTTTATATAACAAGTGGTATTTTGATGAATTATATAATTTTATATTCGTAAATCCTTTAAAAAGAATTGGTAATTTTTTATGGTTATTTTTTGATAAAAAAATTATTGATGGTCTTGGTCCTGATGGCATTTCCTCTCTTGTAATTAGTATTTCTAGAAATGTAAGTAAAATTCAAACTGGTTATGTTTACCATTATGCATTTGCAATGCTTATTGGCCTGGGATTTTTATTAATTAGGTTTGCGGTTTACTGATATTATGATTAATTTACCATTATTAAGTATACTGACTTTTTTACCCTTGATTGGTCTCCCATTTATAATTGTCGGAAAAATTATTAATGCAGAAAATTATCAAAATATTTCTAAATATATAGCTCTATTTGTATCCTTAATAACTTTTCTAATATCATTAATAATTTTATATAATTTTGACATTAATACATCTGATTTTCAGTATAATGAGCGTTTTCCTATTATGAGTGGACTTATGACCTATAGAATGGGTATAGATGGTATATCAATATTATTTATTCTTCTTTCTACTTTTCTTACACCTATATGCATAATTGCTAGTTGGAACATTATAAGTGATCGTGTTGATTACTATATGTGTTCATTTTTAATACTTGAAAC
Source organism: uncultured PS1 clade bacterium (assembly GCA_902608415.1). Classification (GTDB taxonomy): domain Bacteria; phylum Pseudomonadota; class Alphaproteobacteria; order MED-G09; family MED-G09; genus AG-430-B22. The sequence goes on along the minus strand of CACLNZ010000003.1, from coordinate 31,274 downwards.
ACTGATGATAGGTACTTTTTGCGCATTAGATATAGTGCTTTTCTATTTATTTTTCGAAAGTGTGCTTATTCCGATGTTTGTAATTATTGGTGTTTGGGGTGGCGAAAGAAGAGTTTATTCAGCATTTAAGTTTTTCTTGTATACTCTTTTAGGGTCTGTTTTGATGTTAGTTGCAATTATATATATTGTTTTAGCATCAGGAACCACTGAATTACCCATAATTTATGATGTTTTTAGTATTGATCACGGTATTATACAGAATCTATTATGGCTTGCCTTCTTTGCTTCTTTTGCCGTTAAAATGCCTATGTGGCCATTCCATACATGGTTACCAGATGCCCATGTTGAAGCTCCAACAGCAGGATCAGTTATACTTGCAGCTATTTTATTAAAAATGGGTGGATATGGCTTTTTAAGGTTTTCTTTACCATTGTTACCCGATTCTAGTTTTTATTTTTCTGATTTCATTTTTATCCTAAGTGTTATTGCAATTATTTATACATCTATAGTCGCTTATGTTCAGGAGGATATAAAAAAACTTATAGCTTATTCTTCTGTTGCCCATATGGGTTTTGTTACCATGGGAATCTTTACATTTAACATTAATGGAATCCAAGGAGGTATATTTCAGATGTTTTCACATGGCCTTATATCCGGAGCATTGTTTTTATCCGTAGGCGTGATTTATAATAGAATGCATACAAGAAAAATCGCAGATTATGGCGGTGTAGTCTCAGTAATGCCAAAATTTGCTCTATTTTTAATGGTTTTCACCCTTGCTAATATTGGCTTACCAGGAACAACTGGCTTTGTCGGAGAGTTTTTAACCATTATGGCAATTTTTTCATTTAATAAGGTTTTTGCTTTCTTTGCAGCCAGTGGAGTAATTCTCTCTGCGGTATATGGATTATGGTTATACAGAAAAGTAATTTTTGAAAAAATAACAAATGATGCTGTAAAATCTCTAAAGGATCTGACATTAGGTGAGAAAGTAACTCTAATTCCATTATTAATATTAATTATTCTTTTTGGAATTTATCCAGCACCTGTTCTTGATCTTATTTCTGTTTCATCGATTGGATTAGTAGAATCTATTAATTTATCTGGAGGTAAGTAATAATGGCCGATTTATTTGAAAGTTTAATAATAATTGCTCCAGAATTAATTTTAGCCATAACAGCTATGAGTTTATTAATGATAGGTTCGTTTTATCAAAAAAAATCAATAAATTTAATAATTACTATCTCATTTCTAACATTGTTAATTTTATCTTTTAATGAATTAATATCTAATAACATTCAGGCTTTTGCTTTTAATGGTTTCTTTATCGAAGATAAATTATCGAGTTTTGCTAAATTTATTATTTTTCTTACTTCTGCTCTATCAATTATTATGTCTGCTAATTGGTTAAGAGATTATGATAAAACTGCTTTTGAATTCCCTATATTAATTTTATTTTCGACACTTGGGATGGCGTTAATGGTGTCAGCAAATGACTTAGTATCTCTCTATCTTGCAATTGAATTACAAAGTCTTCCGCTATATGTCCTTGCAACATTCAACAGGAATGACTCTTTTTCATCTGAAAGCGGGGTTAAGTACTTTATATTAGGAGCTTTATCGTCAGGCCTTCTTTTGTATGGATCTTCTTTAATTTATGGTTTTACCGGTACAATTTTCTTAAATGAAATTTCACAATTAACTTTATCATCAAACCAATTGGGAATTACATTTGGTTTAGCGTTTTTACTTGCGGGTATAGTTTTTAAAATTTCTGCTGTCCCATTTCATATGTGGGCACCTGATGTTTACCAAGGTGCGGTAACTCCTGTTACATCATTTTTTGCATCAGTCCCAAAAATGGCTGCAATGATAATTTTAATAAGAATTTTATATGTTCCATTTGATAACTTTATATCCAGTTGGTCACAAATAATTATATTTGTGTCTTTTTCTTCTATTTTGCTCGGGTCTGTGGTTGCCATATGGCAAAACAATATAAAAAGATTAATTGCTTATAGCTCAATCGCTCACATGGGATTTGCAACACTAGCTTTATCTACTGGAAACAAGAGTGATATTGAAAGTATATTGGTATATATGGTTATATATATAGTTGCTAATATAGGATTCTTTTCATGCTTAATAAATATTCAAAATAGGATTGAAAAAGATATTAACAATATTTCTGACTTAGCTGGTTTGTCAGTAAATAGCCCTAGTTTAGCTATTTCTATAGCTCTTTATATGTTTTCTTTTGCCGGAATCCCACCTTTGGCAGGTTTTTTTGCAAAATATTACGTTTTTATTTCTTTAATAAATGAGGGATTAATCTTTTTAGCAACCTTCGCTCTTATTGCGAGTGTTATTGGTGCATTTTATTATATACGTTTTGTTAAAGTAATGTTTTTTGATGAGGTTGTGGATACTAAAAAAATCACATTTTCAAGATCTTTAGGATTTATTAATTCAATCTGTTTTATATTTATACTTGGATTTATTTTTGTTCAATCAATTACGCCTTTAGCAAATATAATAAGTAATGCAACTTTAGCTTTAAATTAAATTATAAATGCGCACAAAAGAAATAGATATTATAATTTTAGATGAGATTGATAGCACTAATAATGAAGCTCAAAGAATTTTAAATCATAAAAGTAATTTCCCACTTTGGATTATAGCAAATGAACAAACCTCTGGCCGAGGAAGAAAAAATAGGTATTGGGTTTCTCAAAAAGGTAATTTTATGGGAACCTTTATTTTAGAGCATGAAATTGAAAAACAATATATACCTCATTTATCTTTTGTTACATCTTTGGCTCTCAAAAAGACTATTGATGGATTCAATTCAGGTATGACAGATATTTTTTTAAAATGGCCGAATGATATCATAATAAATGACTCTAAGTGTGCTGGTATTTTAATTGAAAGTTTAAGGTCAAATACCGATAAAGAATATTTAGCAATTGGGATAGGTGTAAATCTTATAAAGTTTCCATTAAATAGTTCATTTAAGGCATCTAGTTTAAAAAAAGAATTTAATTTTGATGTTGATAGAAATGAGTTCCTTAATAAGTTGAACATTAATCTTTTAGAAAATATTAAAAGATGGGAAAATGGAAAAAATTTCTCTCAAATCCTAGAAGATTGGAAAAAATTTGCTTATAAAATTAATGAAAATATTTCAATGTTATTACCAACAGGGAAAAAACTAGATGGAATATTTTCTGACCTAAATGATCAAGGGGGGTTGATTTTAAGCCATAATGGAGAAAAAAGTGTTTTTTATGCCGCAGAAATTATTGAGGAATTGAAAATTGTCTAAAAATTATTTTTTACCATTAGGAGGCACAGGTGAGATTGGAATGAATCTAAATCTTTATGGTTATTCTCAAGAAAGTAAAGAAGAGTGGATCATGATAGATTGTGGAGTTACTTTTTCTCAATCAGGAGCACCAGGAATTGACCTTCAAATGGCTGATCCAAACTTCATTGCGAAAAAAAAGAAAAACCTTCTCGGCATTATATTAACACATGCACATGAAGACCATATTGGCGCAATGCCATTTATATGGCCTCATCTTCAATGCCCAATCTATACAACTAAATTTACTGCTTCATTATTAGAAGAAAAGTTTAATGAATATAAAATTAGTTTTGATGAAAAATTAGTAATTATTGATGACCAAGAAGAATTACAGATTGGTTCATTCAATATTAAAGTAATTGGACTTTCTCATTCAATTCCAGAAATGAATGCAATTGTAATAGAAACCCCTAATTTAAAAATCTTTCACTCAGGTGATTGGAAAATTGATGACGATCCAATTGTTGGCGGTAAGTTTGATAAAAATAAGGTTAGTGAATTAAGTAATCTAAATATTGATTTGCTTGTATGCGATTCAACAAATTCGATTGTCCCAGGTAAATCAGGATCAGAGTCAAAGGTTAGAGACTCATTAATAGACATTATCTCAGGTATTGAAGGAAGAATATTTATAAGTACATTTGCTTCTAATGTAGCAAGATTAGTATCAGTAGCTGAGGCTGCAGCCATTAACGATAGGCAAGTTGTTTTATCTGGGATGGGTATGCATAAAATTGCTAGAGCCGCTAAGAAGTCCGGTTATTTTAGAGGTATACCTGATTTTGTAGATGAGGAAGATGCGGGCTATCTTCCTGCTGATAAGACATTAATTTTATGTACAGGGAGTCAGGGCGAATATAGGGCAGCACTATCAAAAATAGCTAGAGATGAACACAGAAATTTATATGCTGATGAAGGCGATACGGTAATTTTTTCATCAAAAATGATTCCAGGTAATGAATATGGTATTCTGCGTTTACAAAATACATTTGCAAAAAGAGGCATAAATGTAATTACAGAAAAAGATAGTTTTGTTCATGTATCAGGACATCCATGTGAAGATGAATTAATAGAAATGTTTAATATTTTGAAACCTAAATATATGATACCTGTACATGGTGAGCATAGACATTTGAGAGAAAATGCTAATATTGCCAATCAATGCGGAATTCAGGCGAAAGTTATTGAAAATGGAGAGCTTATAACTATCAGCAAAGATGGTTTTGAAGATGTGAAAACTGTTGAAAGCGGAAGAATATATAAAGATGGTAAAATTTTAGTGCATGATTTTGAGTCAAATTCTTCAGAAAGAAGTAAATTATCATTTTCTGGACTTTTAACGGTAAGCATTCAAATTATTAATAATAAAGTTCAAAAAAAACCTATTGTAAACACTATTGGAATACCAGAGTTTGATGAAAAAGGTATACGTTTAGTAGATTTAATTCATGAAAGATTATCTCAAATTCTCAAATCAAGTAAAGTTGATGAAAGGTTAGAAAATAGAATTAAAAATGCCGTTACAAAAGAAATAAATTATATATGGGGAAAAAAACCTTTCGTAGAAGTAATTATCCATTACAATTAAATAATGGACTTAAGCAATGAAGCGTTTATAGCAAGAGGTAATAATGTACTGGTCAAAATCTTTTATTCCTACTAGCAAGGAAAATCCATCAGGCGCGAAGATACCCTCTCATCAATTATTAATTAGAGCCGGTATGATAAAACAAGAAAGTGCAGGTATTTATTCCTGGCTACCATTAGGTTTTAAAGTTCTTAAAAAAATTGAGTCAATAATAAGGGAGGAACAAGAGGCCGCAGGGGCAATTGAAATTTTAATGCCAACACTTCAATCATCAGATTTGTGGATAGAGTCTGGAAGATATGAGGGTTACGGCGAAGAGATGTTAAGGATATCTGATAGACATAATGCAGATTTAATATATGGACCAACAAATGAAGAACAAATAACTGAAATTTTTAGGTCATATATTAAATCATATAAAAATCTTCCTTTAAATCTTTTTCATATTCAATGGAAATTTAGAGATGAAATCAGACCACGTTTTGGTTTGTTAAGAGGTAGAGAATTCTTAATGAAGGATGCTTATTCATTTGATTTGGATAAAGAGTCTGCAAAAATCTCATATTTTAAAATGTTTACTTCATATATGAAAACTTTCAAAAGATTAGGTTTAAATGCGATACCAGTAGTTGCTGACAGTGGTCCTATAGGCGGTGAATTAAGTCACGAGTTTTCTATTATTACGAATACCGGTGAAACAGAGGTTTATTATGATAGCAGGATACTTGAAATAGAAGACTATGATTTCGATTATTCAAATAAAGATTCTTTAGAAAATTATTATAATAATTTAACAAACTTTTACTCTTCAACAGATGATAAGCATTCAGAAGATTTATTCAAAAAAATACCTGAGGAATTTCAAAAAAAAGGTAAAGCAATTGAAATTGGTCATATTTTTTCTTTTGGCTACAAATATTCAGAACCTATGAACGCATTTGTTAATAATGACAAAGGCGAAAATATTCCTGTCTATATGGGTTCTTATGGGATTGGAGTATCTAGATTAGTGTCAGCTATTATTGAAGCATATCATGACAACAGAGGAATATTATGGCCAACCTCTGTAGCGCCATTTCAAGTTGGTATAATTAATTTAGCTAAGAGTGATGAGAAATGTAAAAAAATCTCAGAAAATATTTATCAAGAATTAAGAAATAATAATATTGATGTTATTTATGACGATAGAGATGAAAGTGCAGGAAAAAAATATGCCGATATGGATTTAATTGGAATCCCGTATCAAATTATTTTAGGTCCAAGGGACTTAGAAAATAATAAATGTGAGTTAAAAAATAGGTTGAACGACCAAAGAGTGAGCATTGATTTAGATAATATTATTAAAGAATTATTAAAATTAATCTAACGGAGTAAATCATTAAAAACTTATTGTTAGAATTATGGATTTCAAAACGGTACCTTCGCCCGAAAGGTAAAGAAGGTTTTTTTTCAGTTATAACTCTTATTTCTTTTCTCGGTATTGCCTCAAGTGTAGCAGTTTTAGTGGTGGTAATGTCTGTTATGAACGGTTTTAGAACAGAACTTATAAATAAAATTGTAAATATTAATGGACACATATTAATTTATCCTACTCAACAAGAAGGAATAAAGGATTTTGAATCCATTGAAAGCAAAATCAATGATTTTGAATTTGTTGAGAAATCAATACCTATGATAGAGGCTCAGATTCTGGCTTTAGGGGAAAGTCAGTCTTCTGGAGGTTTATTAAGGGGAATTCCGCTAGGAAAATTATCTAAGATTGATATTGTGTCTTCCAATATAATTGATGGTAATCTTATCGGCAGTAATAATGGTGTCGTACTAGGATCTAGATTAGCATCCTCATTATCCCTTGGTCATGGTGATAATATATCTATTATGTCTCCAAGGGGAATTTCATCTCCCTTTGGTACAATTCCGAGATCATACTCCTATGATATTGATGCGGTATTTGATATTGGCATGACTGACTATGACTCAACCGTTATTTTTATTGATTTACCCATTGCTCAAGAATTTCTTAATTTGGGAAATGTTGCCGGTGTAATTCAAATTTTTGTTGATAATCCTGAAAAGTCAATAATTTATAAACAAGATATCGATAATGCATTAGAGGGATTTAATGTTTTTTCAAGAGATTGGACACAAACGAATGCTAATCTACAAGAAATGCTAATAGTAGAAAGAAACGTAATGTTTCTGATATTTTCACTATTATTAATAATTACAGGAATTAACATTGTTTCTGGATTAATAATATTAGTAAAAGATAGATCTAGAGAAATATCTATACTAAGAGCAATGGGGATGAAAAAAGTAAGTATTGCTAGGTTATTTATAATATCAGGAGCTAAAATAGGTTTTTTTGCTACATTTATTGGTTTAACTATCGGTATTCTTGTTAGTGTTTATGTAGAAAATATAAGATTATTTTTAATGTCTATTTTTGATATTACGTTATTTAATCCAGAAATTTATTTTCTAATTTCTATGCCTTCCGAAATTCATATTCCTGAGGTAGTAACAATCACTATTTTGTCATTATCTTTATCAATAGTGGCAACAATATATCCCGCTATAAGGTCTGTTTCAAAAGATCCTGCAGAGGCTTTGAGAAATGAGTAATATTTTATCCCTAAATAAGGTATCCAGAAGTTATTTAGTAAGAGAAACTCTTATAAATGTTTTTTCAGGCATAGATATTGATATTATGAAGGGAGAAAAAGTTGCAATCATTGGTCCATCTGGATCAGGTAAAACATCTATTTTAAATATTGCAGGCCTTATTGAGAGACCTAATTCAGGATCTGTATACGTAAATAACTCTGAAGTTGATTGGAAATCAGATAAAAAAATTTCTAATTTACGTAAGAAAAACATAGGTTATGTCTTTCAATTTAATAATCTTCTATCTGATTTTACAATCCTTGAAAATATTGCCTTTCCTTTAATTATTAATGGCATGCAAAAAAATCAAGCTATAGAGGTAGCTGGCGACTTTATTAAAAATGTTAATCTCTCAAATAGAGGAAATAATTACCCCAGCCAAGTTTCTGGAGGTGAGCAGCAAAGAGCAGCTATTGCAAGAGCGCTAATAAATAAGCCATCCCTTATTATTGCCGATGAGCCAACAGGTAATCTAGATAGCAAAACCGCTATTAGTGTTGTTAGTTTATTTAATGAGTTAGTTGATGAGTATGATTGCAGTTTGTTTTTAGCCACACATAATCTAGAAATAGCAAACCTACAAGATAGGTTAATTAATATTGAGGATCTGATAAAATAACCAAATGGATAGCTTAAATTATATTCCGTTAAGAGCGACTTCTCAATATTCTTTATTAGAAGGAGCTATGCAAATAGAAAGCATAGTTAAAAAAGCTATAAATCATAATATTCCAGCGGTTGGTCTAACGGATAGAAATAATTTATTTGGAGCACTTGAGTTTTCTGAAAAACTTATTGATAAAGGTATTCAGCCAATTATCGGGTGTAATTTATCATTTTATGATCAAAAAAATTATGGATCAATTGTTTGTTTGGCTAAAAATGAGCAGGGCTACAAAAACTTAATAAAGCTATCATCTGAACTTTTTTTAACAAATGATGATGAAAGATTAAGTTTAAATAGATTATCGGAATTAAATGAAGGTTTGATATTGTTAACAGGTGGATATGGTAGTTTAATCAATAATTATCTTAAGTCTGGCCTTAAAAAGAATGCATTAGAATTAACAAAAAAATTAAACTCAATATTCCAAGATAGGATTTATATTGAAATTCAAAGAATGGGAAAAGACGACTTTGAGAATGACTTACTTGATATAGCTAACGATATAAGATTACCGGTTGTGGCATCAAATACTATATTTTTTGAATCTAAAGATAGGTTTACTTCTCATGATGCTCTTATAGCAATTAAAGACTCGACAACAGTTAATAGCTCTAATCGAGAAATATTAACTAATGAATTTTACTTTAAATCTCCAGAAGAAATGATTGAGTTATTTAATGATATTCCAGAAGCGATTAATAATACATTAGAAATAGCTTACAGGACTTCTTTTAAGGTTAGTAGGTCCGAACCACGATTACCAAGGTTTAGCGGTCTTGATTCTGATGGAGAAACAAATGAATTGGTTAATCAGGCTAAGGAAGGCTTAAAAAAGAAAATCTTAGAAAATAAAATTACTAATGACGAAGCGTATTGGGATCGTCTTAATAGCGAGTTAGATATTATTATATCAATGAATTTCCCAGGATATTTTTTGATAGTAGCTGATTTTATAAAATGGTCTAAAAGTAAAAATATACCTGTTGGACCTGGAAGGGGTTCTGGTGCTGGATCTCTTGTAGCATGGGCGTTAACAATCACTGATCTTGATCCAATTAAATTTAATTTAATTTTTGAAAGATTTTTGAATCCAGAAAGAATTTCTTTACCTGATTTTGATATAGATTTTTGTCAGGATAGAAGAGAGGAAGTAATTGAGTATGTTCAAGAAAAATATGGTAAAGATAGCGTAGCTCAAATTATTACATTTGGAAGCTTACAATCTAGAGCAGTACTTAGAGATGTTGGAAGAGTTTTGGGACTACCTTATGGTCAAGTAGATAGAATATGTAAACTTGTACCAAATAATCCCGCTAATCCAACCACTCTCAATGAAGCAATTGAAGGTGATATAAGAATTAGAGAAGAGAGAGATAATGATGATGATATTGCTTCAATGCTTAAGATTGGTTTAGAGTTAGAAGGTTTATATAGAAACGCTTCAACTCACGCTGCTGGCTTAGTTATTGGCGATGTGCCTTTACAAAATACTATCCCACTTTATCGTGATCCAAGGTCGGAAATGCCTGTAACGCAATTTAATATGAAGTGGGTAGAGGCCTCTGGTCTAGTTAAATTTGATTTTTTAGGATTAAAAACACTCACCGTAATTGATAAGGCAATTAATTTAATAAATCAGAAAAAAGGAATTAATCTAGATATCTCACAAATACCTTTAGATGATAAACAAACATTTAATTTGCTTAGTACTGGAAATACAATTGGAATATTTCAACTTGAAAGTAGCGGAATGCAAGATGTTTTGAGAAATATGAAGCCTGATTGTTTTGAAGATATTATTGCCTTGGTTGCGCTATACAGACCAGGGCCTATGGATAATATCCCAAGATATATTGCTTGTAAAAAGGGAGATGAAAAACCTGATTATATGGATTCTAGACTTGAAAAAATACTAAAAGAAACATACGGAGTGATTATTTATCAGGAACAAGTTATGCAAACAGCCCAAATTTTATCTAATTATACATTAGGAGAAGCTGATATTTTAAGAAGAGCAATGGGTAAAAAGATTAAAAGTGAAATGGATGCTCAAAAAGAAAGATTTATATCTGGAGCTATTAATAATCATATAGAAGAAAAAAAAGCAGATTATATTTTTGAACAAGTAGCAGAATTTGCTGGATACGGATTTAATAAATCTCATGCAGCAGCTTATGCCCTAATTGCATATCAAACTGCCTATCTTAAAACTCACTATTCTGAATATTTTATGACTGCATCAATGTCTCTCGAAAAAGATAATACAGATAAATTGAGTATATTTTTTAATGATGCAAAAAAAATGAATATAAAAATACTGCCCCCAGATATAAATAAATCAAAAATGGATTTTGATGTTGAAGGAAGTGATATTAGATATGGTTTAGGAGCTATTAAGAATACAAGTCAAAAAGATATGAATAATATAAATGAAGAGGTTTCTAAAAATGATAATTTCTTAGATTTATATGATTTTGCTCAAAGACTTGATGCATCTATATTATCCAAAAAAAATCTTGAATTTTTAGCCTATTCTGGAGCATTTGACTCCATTGAAAAAAATAGAAATAAAGTTTACCAATCTATAAATATACTCTCTAGTATTTCTAATGCAGCAATGGAAAAAAATTCCAATAATCAGGATTATTTATTTGATGATGAATTTAATAATTTCAGTCATATCCCTCTTCCAGAAGTAGATAACTGGACAACTTCCGAACTTTTAGAAAAAGAATTTTCTGCTATAGGTTTTTATCTTACTGGACATCCATTAAATGAATATTCAAAAATTATAAAAGATAGAAAAATAAAATATTTTAAAGATTTAAATGACTCCGAGACAAAATATACAATAGCAGGAACAATATCCTATGTTAAAGAAAGAAAGTCTCAAAGAGGAAGAAATTTTGCTTTTGTAGGATTAACTGACGAAAATAATCAGTTTGAGATAACACTTTTTTCAGACATTCTTTTTAAAGTTAGAGATTTTTTAATTCCAGGGCTTTCAATAGTTGCTGAGGTAGAAGCCCAAAGAAATGATAATAATTTAAGATTACTTGCAATCAACATATTTCCTTTAGAAGAGCTTATGAAAAAAAATATTAATACTTTAAAGGTTTATGTAAATAATCCAGAAACTATTTTAGAAATAAGAGATAGGGTAGAAGAAAAAGGAAATTCAAAAATATTAGTTCAAATATTAATTAATGATCATGATAAATATCAAACTGAATTAAAATTAGGAAATAATTTTATTGTTAATCCATCCATTAAAGCATCAATTAAAGAAATTGAGGGTGTATTAAAAATAGAAGAATTTTAATTTTTTGTTGCAGTTTCCTAATAAATAATATTATATCCGTTTCATTACGCACATGAATATAGCTTTTCCAGGCAATCCGGTGCCATTAGGTATGTATTCATGGAGGTTTAACCGGTAAAGGAGGATAAATTGTCATTACCTGAATTTTCAATGAAAGAATTGCTTGAGGCTGGTGTTCATTTTGGGCATCAAACTCATAGGTGGAACCCTAAAATGAAGGATTTTATTTATGGGGAGCATAATAATATACATATAATTGACCTTTCTCAAACAATGGGCATGTTAAAAAATGCTCTAGGCGCTGTTAGAGAGGTCTCTCAATCTGGTGGTAGAGTTTTATTTGTAGGAACTAAAAGACAAGCTTCAGAAACAATATCTGAAAGTGCATCTCAGTGCGCTCAATATTATGTTAATCACAGATGGCTCGGTGGAACTCTTACAAATTGGAAAACGATATCAAACACAATAGCAAGATTAAAATCAATCCAAGAAACTTTAGATGAAGAGGAATCAGCTGGTTTAACAAAAAAAGAATTACTCAAACTTACAAGAGAAAGAGATAAATTAGAATTGTCTATTGGTGGAATAAAAAACATGGGCAGTCTTCCAGATTTAATTTTTGTTATTGATACTGTTAGAGAGCAAATAGCAATTAAAGAGGCAAATAAATTAAATATTCCTATTGCGGCAATAATAGATACAAATTGCGATCCTGAGGGAATTACTTATCCTATTCCTGGTAATGATGATTCTGCAAAATCAATTAAATTATATTGTGATCTTGTGTCCCAAGCTGTGCTTGATGGAATTTCTATTCAATCTCAAAAAGTTCAAGAGGAAAATCAAGATAAAAAAGAGAAACCTCAAAAGGAAGCTACCTTTAAAGAAGATAATAAATCTAAAGAGCTATCAGATACTCCTAAAGCTGATGACAGTAAAGAAATTGAAAATTTAGAAGAAAACAATGATAAGTCAAAGAGTGAAGAAAAGGATTAGTAAAACTTAATATCTACGGAGGTTTATATGTCACAGGTAACAGCTAGTTTAGTAAAAGAATTAAGAGAAAAAACAGGCGTTGGAATGATGGACTGTAAAACAGCCTTAAAAGAGAATAATGGTGATATTGAGGCATCAATTGATTGGTTGAGAACTAAAGGAATTGCTAAAGCTGCCAAAAAAGAAGGTCGTATAGCATCTGAAGGATTGATAGCAGTAGAAAAAATAGATAATATTGCTTCAATAATTGAAGTTAATTCTGAAACGGATTTTGTTGCTAGGAACGAAGATTTCCAAAGTGTAGTGAAGAATTTATCTATTTTATCGACAAAAAGTAATAGCCTTGAAGACCTTCTAGACAAAGAATTAGATGGTAAAGACATTAAGGTAAAAGATTATATAACAGAGATGATTGCATCTATTGGAGAAAATATTAATTTGAGAAGAATTGATAAAATTTCTATTAAAAATGGAGTGATCTCATCTTATATTCATAATCAAGTTATAGAGGGTATGGGAAAAATTGGTGTTTTAGTTGGTTTAGAGTCTGAAGCAGATAATAATCAATTAGAAGATTTAGGAAAAAAAATAGCTATGCATATTGCAGCAACAAATCCAATTTCAATTAGTATTGAAGATATGCCAGCAGATTTAATTAAGAGAGAAAAAAATATTTTAGCAGAAGAGGCTAGATCATCTGGTAAACCTGAAGAAATAATTGAAAAAATGACTGAAGGAAGATTAAAAAAATATTATCAGGAAAGCGTTCTTCTTGAGCAAATTTTTGTTGTTGATGGAGAGAGTAAAATTTCAGATATTCTTAATTCTTTGGATAAGCCAGTTAAAATTGTTGAGTTTGTTAGAATGGGCCTTGGTGAAGGAATTGAAAAAAAGACTGAAGATTTTGCAAATGAAGTCGATTCACTGATATCATAGTTTGACCAATAAAATGGAGTCTTGATGAATGCAGCTAAATTAAAAAGAGTTCTTCTAAAGATATCTGGAGAATCTCTAATGGGTGTTGATTCATATGGGATAGATGTTTCTACTGTAGATAGAGTAGCTAAAGAAATTTCACAAGTATGTAAATTAGGAATAGAAACCTGCCTAGTAATTGGAGCTGGTAACATTTTTAGAGGGCTATCCGGAGCTGCGGCTGGAATGGATAGAACTAGCGCTGACTATATGGGCATGTTAGCCACTGTAATGAATTCTTTAGCAATGCAGAACTCTCTTGAAAGGTTAGGCTTTCAAACAAGAATTCAATCAGCGATTTCAATGACTGAGGTTTGTGAACCCTATACAAGAAGAAGAGCTATTAGACATATGGAAAAGAATAGAATTGTTATATTTGCTGCAGGTACAGGTAATCCATATTTTACAACAGATACCGCTGCTGCACTTAGAGCTAGTGAAATGGATTGTGATGCAATTTTTAAAGGAACAAAGGTTGATGGCATATATGATAAGGACCCTATGGAATACAATGAAGCAACTAAATTTGATAAAATAACTTATAGTGAGGTTTTATCAAAAAATTTACGAGTATTGGACTCCTCAGCTGTTTCTCTTGCAAGGGACAATAATATACCGATAATAGTTTTTTCTATTAAAGAAAATAATGGTTTTTTGAATATCATAAAAGGTAAAGGTAGTTGCTCAGTAGTTGAGGGATAATAATGAGTGAAATAAATAAAGATGATCTAGTTAAAAGAATGGATGGTGCTATTAATTCATTTAATGGTGACTTAGTGGGTTTAAGAACTGGAAGAGCATCAACAAATATGGTTGATGGTATTTTGGTTGATGCATATGGGCAGAAAATGCCTATTGATCAAGTAGGTAGTATTTCTGTACCAGAAGCAAAAATGATATCTATTCAAGTTTGGGATAAAGGATTAGTGGTAGCAGTTGAAAAAGCTATTCATGAATCTGATCTAGGCTTAAATCCGCAGGCTGATGGAGAATTAATAAGGATTCCAATACCTGAGCTTAACGAAGAAAGGAGAGAAGAGATTTCTAAGATTGCAGGTAAATATGCCGAGCAATCTCGTGTAGCAATACGGAATGTTAGAAGAGATGGAATGGATAAGATAAAAAAAATTGAAAAAGATGGAACTATAGGAAAAGATAGGGCTGTTGATTTATCTAATGAGGTCCAAGAACTTACAGATGATTATATAAAAAAAATAGATGAAATGTTGTCTCAAAAAGAAAATGAAATTCGACAAGTTTAAGTTTCATGAAAAATCATTCCTCTAATAATGAAATAAAAAAACAGATATCACATATTGCTCTGATCATGGATGGTAATGGAAGGTGGGCTAGCTCACGAGGATTACCTAGGTTTAAAGGTCATGCTCAGGGATTAAAAACATTAAGAAAATTACTTCGTGATCTAAAAGATTCTAAATTAGAATACTTAACTTTATTTACCTTTTCAATTGATAATTGGAAGAGGCCTAAAGAAGAAACATCAAAATTAATGCAGTTATTAAGAAAGTTCATTTCAAACGACCTTTCTGAATTGCATAGTAATAATGTTAGAATTAGAGTAATAGGCAGTAGAAGAGAAATTCCTAAAGATATTGTTGATCTCATTAATGGAGCGGAATTACTTACTGTTAATAATACTGGTTTGTATCTTCAGATAGCCTTTAATTACAGTGGGAGACAAGAAATTATAAATGCAACAAAAAAAATTGCTATTGCTTCTTCTAAAGGTGAGATTGATCCAAATAAGATTAATAATACAATTTTTGAGAGCAATTTATATTCTGCAGGTGTACCTGACCCAGATTTAATTATTAGAACTGGTTCAGAGAAAAGAATATCTAATTTCCTTTTATGGCAATTATCTTATTCAGAAGTTTATTTTGAAGAATGTTTGTGGCCAGATTTTGATAAAAATAAGTTAGATATAGCTATTAGTGATTATAAAAGTAGATCAAGAAGATTTGGAAATGTCCTTAATGAGTATAGATAAATGTTTTCAGATTTTAAAATAAGATCTTTTACAGCAGCTGGATTAGCTTTTTTTAGTTTTTTAGCGCTTTATCTCGGTCATTTTTATTTAAGAATATTTATTCTCTCTCTCTCGGCAATTCTTTTTTTTGAATGGATGAGAATTATTTCTCAAACTCAGTGGATTATTAGAGGTCTTATTGCTTTAGTTTTTTCATCTTTTGTTTATTTTACTCCTGGTTATACGGCTTTAGATTTGCTATTTATAATCTCCGGATCAATAATAATTTCATCTTTTTCTGCCTATTTCAGTATTTCTGCTTTTTGGTCTTGTTTCGGTTTCATATATGTTTTAACTAGTTTGTGTTTTTTAGAATATTTAAGGAATTTTGAAAATGGATTGCTTACGATATTGTTAATTATATCTACTATTATAATCTCTGATATTTCTGGATATGTATTTGGGAAATATTTCTCTGGACCAAAAATTTTCAAAAAAATATCTCCCAATAAAACTTATTCTGGTTTTATCGCATCAATAACTTTAGGTGTTCTATGGTTTTCAATATTATCGATAATTTATTCACTTCATCAGCCAATTACTTTTGTTGTAATTGGTCTTTTTATCGTATTTTTTTCAGTTACAGGTGATTTATTAATTTCCTATATTAAAAGAAAAGCAAATCTTAAAGATTCAGGAATAATTTTGCCTGGTCATGGAGGGCTATTTGACAGAGGAGATAGCATTATAAGTGTTTTCTTTATTTTATTACCTCTAGCAATTGTAATGGGTCAATTAGATGATCCTATCAAAATTATTTTGGGATAAGGTTGTGACAAAAAAAACTATATCAATATTTGGATCTACAGGATCAGTTGGCACCACAACTCTTAATATTTTAAGAGAAAATAAAGAAATATTTGATGTAAAAATTTTAACAGCATATAAAAATATTGATAATCTTACTTCATTGGCAAATGAATTCAATCCTGAAGCTATATGTTTTGCAAATGAGTTTGATTTAGATCAAGTTAAAAGAAAAATTAATTGTGATAAAATAGAGTGTTATATTGGTGATGATGGTCTATTGGAATGTGCAAAAGTTAGCGTAGATATAGTGATAGCAGGTATAGTAGGGTTAGCTGGTCTTCCTCCTTTACTTGAGTCTATTAGAAGCTCCAAAAAAGTTTGTATTGCAAATAAAGAGTGCTTTGTTTCAGCCGGCTCTTTAATAATGAATGAAGCAAATAAATATAAAACTAAAATTTTACCTTTAGATAGTGAACATAGCGCTATCTTTCAAATTCTTGAAAATACAAATAATGCTGTAAAGGATATTTTTCTTACTGCTTCGGGAGGTCCTTTTTATAAATATTCTAATGATGAACTTTTAAAAGTTGAAGTTGAGGATGCCATTAAAAACCCAAATTGGGTCATGGGAAAGAAAATATCAGTAGATTCAGCCACTTTAATGAATAAAGGCTTGGAAATAATTGAAGCAAAACATTTATTTAATTTAGATGAAAACAAAATTAAAGTTGTTATTCATCGACAGTCTATAGCTCATGGAATAGTTGCATTCGAAGATAACACTTTTTTAGCTGCTTTTGGATATCCAGATATGACTCATCCTATTAAATACGCTATTTTCTATCCAAAAAACTATAATAATAAAAGTCAAAAAATGAATCTTGATTTACTAAATAACTTATCATTTGAAACTATTGATGAAGAAGAATATCAAGCTTTAAGGCTTGTAAGGTCAGTTTTAAAAGGTAATGATAAAGAAAAATCTATCATTCTTAATTCTTCTAATGAAATTGCTGTAAAAGCTTTTCTTGATAAAAAGATTAGATTCGTAGATATTTTGGTTGTAGTTGAAGAATCTATAGAATATGTTTCGAAACTATTAGGAAATGAAACTATAAATTATAACGATAGTCTTGATAATATTTTATATTTAGATAGCCTAACAAGACAAAAAACAGAGGAACTTATTAAATTAAGATTTTAAATGGATATAATTCAATTAATAATCGAGTATTTGCCAACTGCCATTCAATATTTTTTAGCTTTTGCCTTATTGATAACGGTTGTCGTTTTTATACATGAATTAGGTCATTATTCTGTTGGAAGATGGTGTGGAATTGGAGTTGAAACATTTTCAATTGGTATGGGAAAGCAAGTCTGGGGGAAAACAGATAAATCTGGAACTCTCTGGAGAATAGCTATTTTACCAATTGGTGGTTATGTTAAATTCTTCGGTGACGAAGATCCTTCTGGTAAGAAATCAAAATTATCTGAAAATAATATGGATGATAAGAATTTCCATAATAAATCAGTTTGGAAAAAAATTGCAACTACTGCTGCTGGGCCATTATTTAACTTTATATTAGCAATTTTTATTTTCTCAGTGATTTTCTTTTTTCGAGGAGAAAGCCTTGTTCAGCCACATATAGGTCAAATTGTTGATGAATCTCCAGCTTATAATTCAGGTTTGGAACCAGGCGATGAAATTATTTATGCAGATAATGAAGAAATTTTGTATTTTAACGACTTAAGGGACTATGTACTAGATAATCCTAAAAATGAAATTGAATTAACAATTGTAAGAGATGGAATAGAAAAAACAGTTTTTTTAACGCCTGAAGTTATTTCTGCTAAAGATAGATTTGGAAATGATTATTCAAGCGCTAGAATTGGTGTAATTGGAAGTCAAAACCCTGAGCATGTTGAGTTGAAAAAATATGGTTTTTTCGCATCTATCTATCGAGGAACATTAGAGACATACAATCTTTCTTCAAAAATTTTAAGTTATCTAGGAAAGTTAATTGCTGGAAGAGAATCCATTGATCAAATGGGTGGACCAATAAAAATTATTCAAATTTCTGGTGAAATATCTAACTACGGTATTATACCATTATTAGCTTTAATTGCGGCTATTTCAGTAAATTTAGGAATAATTAATCTTTTACCTATTCCGGTATTAGATGGAGGCCATTTACTTTATTATTCTTTTGAAGTTTTGAGAGGAAAGCCCCTTAGTCAAAAAACACAAGAAATAGGAATGCAAATAGGCATGAGTCTTTTAATTGCTTTGATGATATTTGTTACTTTTCTTGATATAAGTCGATTATAGAATTTTTTTATAAGAAAAGAAGGATCGATATGTTTAAATACAATCTGGCAGTATTTATAAAATCTTTACTTTTGTTTTTTATATTTTCACCAATAATATCTGCTCAGGAAACGATTGATAAT
Source organism: uncultured PS1 clade bacterium (assembly GCA_902608415.1). Lineage (GTDB taxonomy): Bacteria > Pseudomonadota > Alphaproteobacteria > MED-G09 > MED-G09 > AG-430-B22. The sequence goes on along the minus strand of CACLNZ010000003.1, from coordinate 12,441 downwards.
CAATCAATTCAATCACCACAAATATATGAAAGAATTATGTTTATTGAGGTCAGAGGATCTCAAAGAATTGAATCGGATACAATAAAATCTTACATGACTGTGAAACCTGGCGACCTTTATGATGATGCGGAGGTAGATAGATCTTTAAAGATTCTTTTCAACACAGGATTATTTGCTGATGTTGCTATCAGATATGAAAATTCAGGTTTAATAGTCTTTGTTATTGAGAATCCAATAATTAATCGTATTGATTTTGAAGGAAATAGTGCCCTTAAAGATGATAAATTTGAAGAGGAAATTGAATTAGGTCCTAGATCTGTTTACACTAGATCAAAGGTTCAATCTGATGTTCAAAGATTAGTAGAGTTATATAGAAGATCAGGAAGATTTTCTGCTTTTATAGAGCCTAAGGTTATAAGGCAGCCTCAAAATAGGATTGATCTTATTTTTGAAATAACTGAAGGTCCAACTACAGGCGTTTCCTCAATTAACTTTCTAGGAAATAGAAGTTTTCGTGATAGAAAGTTAAAAAGTCAATTAGTAACAAAAGAGTCAAAATGGTGGAGATTTTTCTCTTCAGATGATTCATATGATCCAGATAAATTAGCATATGATAGAGAACAGATTAGAAAATTTTATTTAGATGAGGGTTATGCGGATTTTCAAGTTATATCTGCTGTTGCTGAGTTGACTAAAGATGGTAATAACTTTGTAATAACATTTGTTTTAGATGAGGGTCAGGTTTATGAGTTCGGAGAATCTTCTATTGAGAGCTCTCTTGAAAATATGGATACAGATGAACTGTTATATCTTATTGAGCATAGAAAAGGCAATCAATACAAAGCCACAGATATTGATATTACAGTAGATGCATTGACTTTGGCTGTTGGAGAAGAGGGTTACGCCTCTGCTGAGGTAAGGCCAAGAGTTAGAAGAAAGAGGGAGGAAGGCATTGTTGATATCGTCTACTCTATTGATGAAGGGCCAAGAGTTTATATTGAAAAAATTAATATTAATGAAAATACAAGAACAAGGGACGAGGTTATAAGGCGCGAGTTAAGGGTTTCCGAAGGAGATGCATATAATAAAGTTTTAATTGATAGATCAGAAACTAAGATAAAATCCCTAGGTTATTTCAGGGAGGTTGAAACATCAATCAGACCTGGCACTGAAGAAGATAGGATGATAGTTGATTTTGAGGTTGAAGAACAACCTACAGGTGAGTTAAGTCTAGGTGCAGGTTTTTCCTCAGCCGAAAGCTTATTATTAGAAATAGGAATTTCAGAAAGAAATTTATTGGGTAGGGGTCAGTCAGTTCGATTAAACATATCTACATCGGAAAGAAGAAAGCAATTTGAAATAGGCTTTACTCAACCTTATTTTTTAGGAAGAAGATTAACTGCTGGTTTTGATATTTTTCATATTGACAATGATTACAGAAGATATTCATCATATCGATCTACTCAATCAGGCGCATCAATAAGAGCTGTTTGGCCTATGGCTGAATATGCAAGTCTTTCAGTATTTTATCGATACTTAAAAGAGGAGATTTCAAGTTATTTTTTCCAAAGTGGTTATAATTTAGCTGATGACTATAATGCTGACAAATCAGAAATTGGATATAGTTATGTTATTGATACAAGAGATGATCCAATTGATACAACACGCGGATGGACATTTTCTGTTGGCCAAGATATTGCTGGTCTTCTTGGTGAATCTGAATACATTAAATCAAATTTTGGCGGAAGATATTATTATGAAATAGCCCGTAATTGGGTTTTAAGTGCTGGAGCAAATGCAGGCTACATATATAATTATGGTAGTAAAGATTTAAGAATTAATGATAGATTTTTTAAAGGTGGTAATACTTTTAGAGGATTTGATAGGGCTGGAGTAGGTCCAAAAGAAAAACTTACTGATCGCCCAAGAGGTGCTGAATTATTTGCTATTGGTACACTTGAAATAACAGTTCCATTGGGCCTTCCTGATGAATTTGGTCTTAGAACCGCTCTATTTACTGATTTTGGCATTATAGGAAAAAATGATGACCAAGATCGGGTTTTAAATACCAGTAGAGCTCAAGAGTTGGTGGGAGATATTAATAGTCCATTTTACAACCTATCCGACTTACTGAGTCAAAACTATTCAGTTATTAATGAGGCATGTAGAAATGATAGTGCAGGTTTAAATGAAATTTACGGAACATTATGTACTAGATTTGTCGATGATGCAACTTTCAGAGCTACTGTTGGCGTAACGCTTAACTGGAACTCACCTTTTGGACCTATTCGTTTTGATATTGGAAGAGCTGTAGTTAGTGAAGACTATGATGATGCTAAATTCTTTAGATTTAGCGGCGGAACAAGATTTTAATAATATTTAGAATAGTAACTTGTTGTAACATATATTCATTGGAATATTTTTATTGATTGATTTAAGCAAATTCTATAGTTATCTTGCAATTCGTATTTACCTGGAGGAGAAATTATGAAAAAATATTTTATTATAGCTTTATCAGCAGTATTCTTATTGAGTTTTAGTGAAAAACTATCAGCTTCAGAAGATATACTTTTTATTAACTTACAATACATTGTTGGGCAATCTAAAGCAGGTTCATCTCTTAGAGAACAAAGTGAAGAGCTAAATAGTGAGATTATCAAGCTCAGAGATGAAATTACTAAATCTCTTCAAGATAAAGGAAAAAAGCTTGAAGATGAAAGAACTCTTCTATCTCCAGATGTTTTTCAGGAAAGAGCTGATGAACTAAGAAAAGAAGCCGAAGAAAAACAAAATGAATTAAATGTTAGACTTCAAAAAATCCAACAAGCCATTCAAAGGGCATCAAATTCCATTGACTCAGTAATTAGTCCAATTTTAACTGAAATTGTTAATGAAAAAGGCGCTAAGATGCTTCTTGAGAGGCAATCTCTATTATTTGCTGACCCGAAATTAGATGTATCTGCAGAAGTTATTAAAAAATTAAATAAAAGACTTCCAAAGATAGATGTTATTGTTGATCAGGATTAAAACTATTACTTATGAGTGAAAAAAGTTTTTTTAAAAAAACTGGCCCTTATAAGCTAAAAATTTTATCAGATCATATTAATGGTAAATTAAGTTCTATAGACAGTTCTGATATTCTAATAGAAGATATTTCATCATTAAAAAATGCAAAAGACAGCGAAATAACTTTTTTTTCAAACCTTGCCTTAAAAAAAGAGTTAAAGTATTCCTCAGCTGGCGCTTGCGTAATAAGCGAGCTTAATGTCGACCTTGCCCCCAAAGGCATGCCTTTAATCTTATGTGATGATCCATATATGGGATTTGCTTTAATATCGCAAAAATTTTATCCGAAAGAACTAAAAGCTGATTATCTTACGGGACAAAAAAATAATATTACTAATGATATTCCTGATAATATTAATTTAGGTAGAGATGTTATAATTGAGTTCGGAGCTGTAGTTGGTGAGAATGCTGTAATTGGTGATAAAACTTTTATTGCTTCAAACTCAGTCATTGGAGCCAATGTTACAATAGGAAAAGACTGCTATATTGGTTCTAATGTTTCAATAACTCATTCATATGTTGGTGACAATGTTAAGATTCATAATGGTACTAGCATTGGACAAGATGGTTTTGGTTTTGCTATGTCTTCATCTGGTCACCAAAAAATTCCACAATTAGGCTTAGTTGAAATTCATAATGATGTTGAGATAGGCGCTAACTGTACTATTGACAGAGGTAGTGCAGAGAACACTATTATTGGGGAAGGAACAAAATTAGATAATTTAGTTCATATAGCACATAATTGTATTATTGGAAAAAACTGTATACTTACAGGGATGGTTGGTTTAGCTGGTTCAACGGTTTTAGAGGATTTTGTAGTTATGGGAGCTAAATCAGGAGCTGTTGGTCATTTAACTATTGGAAAGGGTTCACAAATTGCTGCCAAAACGGGCGTCACTAAAGATTTACCTCCAGGACAGAAGTGGGCTGGATGGCCAGTTAAAAGAATGGATGTGTGGAAAAAAGAGTTAATTGCTTTAAAAAAATTATTAAAAAATAGGTTAATAAAATGAATACTGATGATCCAATAAAACAAGCACAAGAGGTAATTAAACTAATTCCTCATAGATACCCATTTTTACTTGTAGATAGAATTCTTAGTTACGATTCAGATAACTTAGTTGCAATAAAGAGCGTTTCAATTAATGAGCCTTTTTTTCAAGGTCATTTTCCCGATAGACCGATAATGCCCGGGGTGTTAATTGTTGAAGCCATGGCACAAGCTGCCAGTTGTCTTGTTGTTTTGGAAAATGAGAATAAAGATTCAAAAAATTTATCAGTTTTTCTTATGAAAATTGATAAAGCAAGATTTAGAAAACCTATAACTCCTGGCGATCAAATTAGAATTGAAGTAAAAAAAGAAAAAAGTAGAGGAGATGTTTGGCAATTTTACGGAAAATCTTTTGTTGAAGATCAACTAGCTTGTGAATCAAGTTTTGCAGCTATGGTTGTAAGATTGGATGATAATAAAAAATGACAAATATTCATGATACAGCAATTATCAGTCCTAAGACTAAAATTGGAGAGAATGTTTCAATTGGACCCTATTGTAATATAGATGGTGATGTAACTATTAGAGATAATGTTACTCTTATATCTCACATAAGTATTTCGGGATCCACTACTATTGGTGAAAATACAAAGATATGGCCTTTTTCTGTTATAGGTTCTGAACCGCAAGATTTAAAATATGATAGTGAAGAAGGTAAGCTTATAATAGGCGCTAACAATAAAATTCGTGAACATGTAACAATGCATTCTGGAACAAAAGAAGGGGGAATGCTTACCGAGATAGGTGAAAATAATTTATTCATGGTGGGCGCCCATATTGCACACGACTGTAAAGTTGGAAATAATTGTGTTTTCGCTAACAATGCTACAGTAGCTGGACATGTTGAGGTTGGTGATTGGGCAATTTTGGGTGGCTTAGCAGCAGTACATCAATGGAGTCGTATAGGTTGCCATTCATTTATTGGAGGATTAGCCGCAGTAACCCGTGATTTATTACCATTTGGTATGGCTGTGGGTAATAGAGCAAATCTTGAAGGTATAAATTTTGTAGGAATGCGAAGAAGAAATTTTTCAAAAAGTGAAATAGATGAGGTAAAAAAAGTATACTCAATTTTATTTAATGCTAACGATCTTGAGTTTAAAAATAAAATAAATAAACTAAAAGATGAAAAACTCTTATCTAATCCAGCTAAAATAATTACTGATTTTGTTACTGTTGAAACGAGCAGATCTTATGTTTCACCATCTGAGATATAGAAAATGTCTATGAAAGTTGGATTGATAGCAGGAGATGGAAATTTTCCTCTTGAAGTAGTAAAATCTATTTATAAACAAGAAAAAAAAGTATTTATTGTTGCTTTGAAAGGTTCTGCTTCTAAAGATATTGAACAATATCCTCATTTGTGGATAAGACTAGGCCAAATAGGTAAGGCAATTAAAGCCTTAAAAGAAAATCATTGTGAAGAATTAATAATAATTGGCGGCGTTAAAAAGCCAAATGTCTGGTTTTTGAATCCTGATTTTGGCGCTTTAAAGCTTTTTATCAAACTTCTTATTCTACCTGTTAAAGGAGATGCTTCTATTTTAAAAACTCTTCTTAATTTTCTTGAAATGGATAATAATTTTAAAATTATTGGGGCTGAAAAATATATATCGCATTTACTTATGGCTGAAGGATTGATTGCTGGTAAAAAAATACAGGATAAAACAAGAAACGATATCAATATAGCGATTGAGAGGTGTAAAAATATAGGTACTAAGGATATTGGCCAAGCTTGTGTTGTGGCAAATGGAAAAATTATAGCCTCTGAAGGTATTTTAGGAACTGATAAGATGTTAAAAGATATAATTTTAAGAAAAATAAGATTTAAAAATGAGGGTGTTCTTGTAAAATTAGCTAAGCCTATTCAAGATAGAAGAGTTGATTTACCAGCAATAGGAATGAAAACTATTGAGCTTATAAAGGAAATAGGACTTTCCGGAATAGCGCTTGAGGAAAAATCCTCCTTTATATTAGAAAAAGAAAAAGTTATTAAATTTGCTAATGAGAATAATATTTTTATCTTCGGAATAAGCAATGGAAAAACTTAATAGTCCAAAAATTTATATAGTTGCTGGCGAGCCATCCGGAGATATATTGGGCGATAAGTTAATTAAAACATTACAAAAAAAACTTAATTCTCCGATATTTAACGGTGTTGGAGGAGAAAGGATGCAATCAAATAAATTTATTTCATTGTTTGAAATGAGTGATATTTCTATTTTTGGTATTTTTCCCGTTTTAAGAAAATTATTTTTCTTAATTAATAAAATTAATGATGTTGTAAATGATATAATCCAAAAAAAACCTAATATCATAATTCTTATTGATAGTCCCGACTTTAATCATAGAGTTGCAAAAAAGGTAAAAAGATATTTACCTGATGTTCCTATAGTTTGTTATGTTGCTCCAACTGTATGGGCTTGGCGGCAAGGCAGGGCAAAGAAGATGTCAGAATATTTTGATCATCTATTATCAGTTATTCCTTTCGAGGTTAATTTTTTTGAAAAATATGGACTGAAAACTACTTATATTGGGCATCCTTTTATTGAAACGGTTAAAAAAATAGATGACATAAATTTTAAGAAAAAATATGATTTACTTGATAACAAAACAATTATTTTTTTACCAGGAAGCCGTAAAAGCGAGATTGAGAGACATTCCCCAATAATGTCTCAAGCAATAAGATATTTGAAAGAACAAAATTTTAAATTAAATATTCTAATAGCAACAGGACAAAAACAATTAAATCAAATGAGGGTTTATTTTCCTGATGTTAAAATAATTACAAATGATAATGAAAAATATTCACTATTTAAAAATGCAGATTTTGCATGTGCCTCTTCTGGAACAGTTACTTTAGAATTAGGTTTAACTGATACCCCAACTATTGTTATTTACAAGATGGATAAATTTACATGGTTTTTTGTATCAAAAATGGCCAAAGTAAAATTTGTTTCACTAGTGAATCTAATTTTAGAAAGAGATTCTTCAAAAGAGCTATTACAAGATAGTTACACAAAAGAAAATTTGATTAATGAATTAAATAAATTGTTATTAAATGAAAAAATTCAAAAAAAACAAATTGAGGATTTAAAAGAATTTAACACGATTATGTATAAAGATATTAATGATCCAAGTGAAACTGCAACTAGAATTATAAAGAAAATATTGGAAAATTAATTATCTTTTATGTATACCAATATATTGTCTATGTTTGTTTCCAATATATAGTTGACGAGGTCTTCCAATCCTTTGACTTCTATCCTCTATCATTTCATTCCACTGAGAAACCCATCCAACTGTTCTTCCAACTGCAAACAAAACTGTAAACATATCCATCGGAAATCCTAAAGACTTCATAACAATACCTGAGTAAAAATCTATATTTGGATAAAGTTTCTTTTCTACAAAATAATCATCTTCTAGAGCAATTTTTTCGAGTTCAACTGCTATAGCTAGCAATGGATCATCTTTTATTCCTAAATGGTCTAAAACCTCATGACAGATTTTTTGCATTACTTTAGCTCTTGGGTCAAAGTTTTTATAAACTCTATGGCCAAAACCCATTAATCTGAAAGGATCATTTTTATCTTTAGCCCTTTTTACATATTCAGGAATATTATCAACGCTATTAATTTCCTCTAACATTCTTATGCATGCTTCATTTGCACCTCCATGAGCTGGCCCCCATAAACAGGCAATTCCTGAGGCAATACATGCAAAAGGGTTTGCTCCAGAAGATCCAGCTAATCTTACAGTTGAAGTGGAAGCATTTTGCTCATGATCAGCATGTAAAATTAAAATCTTATCCATTGCTTTAGCTAATGTGCTATCTACATTTTTATCTTCGGTAGGTAACCCAAAACACATATTTAGAAAATTTGCTCCATAATCAAGATCATTTTTTGGATACATAAAAGGTTGTCCTAAAGAATGTTTATATGCCATTGCAGCTAGCGTTGGCATTTTAGCAATCAATCTATGACAAGCTATTCTTCTTTGCTCCGGATCATTTATATCAAGAGAGTCATGATAAAAAGCTGATAGGGCGCCAACAACTCCGCACATTATTGCCATTGGATGTGCATCTGGCCTAAAGCCAGTAAAAAATCTATTTAATTGTTCATTAACTAATGTGTACTCATTAATTGTTTCTTCAAATTTAGTATATTCATCTTGGTTTGGAAGTTCACCATTCAATAGAAGATAGCATGTCTCAAGATAATTACCTTGTTCTGCAAGTTGATCGATAGGATAACCTCTGTAAAGAAGTGTTCCTTCTTCACCATCAATATAAGTTATTGTTGACTTGCAGTTTGCAGTAGATGTAAAACCTGGATCATAAGTAAATTTTCCTGATTGAGCATATAATTTTGATATATCTAAAACATCAGGACCAATTGTGCCCTCATGTACATCAAAGTCATAAAGATCACCATTTAATTTTAAGTTAGCTTTTTCTTTAATTTTATCAGTCATTTATATTATTATATTGTATCCTCTATTCTACCCAACACTTCATCCTTCCCAAGAGATTCGATAATTGTATTTATTCCGATCGGAGACAAAAAACCCACTAAAACAACTCTCAAAGGTAACCCAATATCCTTAAAGGTAAGCTCCTCATCTTTCAAAAATTTTTTTATAGTCTGTTCTATCTCATTAGCATCCCATTTATCAAGTTTTTTAAATATTTTTGATAGTTTTTCTAAAGAGTCTATTGATTCATTATTTATTAAATTTTTTACATCTTCATCAATTTTTATAGGTCTTTCATTTGTTATAAAACTAATATTTTTCTTAATATCTTTTATATTTTTATAACGCTTTAATACTTCAGGCATAACAATACTAATGGATTTAATTCTATCTTCATCAAGATGGCTATATGAACTGTCAATTCTAGTTATCAGAGATTCAAGGGAGGAGTTTTTTAAATAGATTGAATTAATATCATTTAGTTTTTCAATATCAAATTTAGATGGTGATTTCCTTATTTTTTCAATTGAAAAATAATTTATCATTTCCTCCACAGTGAAAATTTCTTGATCTCCATGACTCCAACCTAGCCTAAGAAGATAATTAATTATTGCTTCAGGAAGGTAGCCTTCTGCTTTATAATATTCGATACCTAAAGAACCATGTCTTTTAGATAATTTTGATCCATCTTTTCCATGAATTAAAGGAATGTGACTAAAAATTGGACAATCCCATTTAAGAGAATCATATATTAATTTTTGTTTTGCTGCGTTGGTAAGATGATCATCACCCCGCATGATATCACTTATATTCATATCATAATCATCAACCACTACTGAAAGCATGTATGTTGGTGTTCCATTCGATCTTAATAAAACAAAATCTTCAATTTCTTTATTTTGAATTACAACATCTCCTTGAACTTTGTCATTTATAATAGTTTCTCCATCATCAGGTATTTTGAATCTAATGGCATGAGCTTTTTCTAGATTACCAAAATCATCTTCTAACTCCCAATCTCTATAGGCAAAACCAGATTCTAATAAAATATGCGCTACTTCAATATGTCTTTTCTCATTTTTATGTTGATAAACTATTTCTCCATCATTTTCTAAGCCTAGCCATTTTAAACCATCGATAATTTTTTCAATTGCCTCGTTACTAGATCTTTCTCTATCGGTATCTTCTATTCTTAATAAAAATTTTCCTGAATTATTTTTTGCATAAAGCCAATTAAATAACGCGGTTCTTACTCCGCCAATATGCAAAAAACCAGTGGGGGATGGTGCAAATCTTGTAATAATCATTTTTTAAGAACAAATTTATTCATTTGTGAATTGATATATATCAATTTTCATAGAAAATCACTACAATTCGCATCAACTAATAAGATCTTAATATACCAACCAGAATACCTTGAATTTGAATTCTTTCAGGACCATAAATTTTTGTTTCATATGCAGAATTAGCAGGCTCAAGAGCAATAGTGTTTCCTTTTTTTCTAAGTCTTTTTAATGTAGCTTCCTCTCCATCTACAAGCGCCACAACTATTTGACCTGATAAGGCGTCATCAACCTTTTTTATAATTGCTTTATCCTTATCAAGAATACCTGCTCCAATCATTGAGTCACCTTCAATTTCCAATGCGTAATGATCTCCAGTACCAATCATACTTCCAGGAACAGATATTTTATTTTTTTCATACTCAATTGCTGCAATTGGAGTTCCTGCTGCTATTTTACCCATCATTCTAACTTCTATTGACTCTTCATTTAGACTAAAAAGATCTTTTTCTTTATTGCCTTCAATTACTTCAGGCTGAAAATTACCTTTTGAGTTTATAGTGCTTGAAGTAGGTAATTTTATGATTTCAATAGCTCTAGCTCTATGAGCTAATCTTCTTATGAATCCTCTTTCTTCAAGAGCATTTATTAATCTATGTATTCCAGATTTAGATCTTAAATCTAGGGCATCCTTCATTTCTTCATAAGAAGGAGCAACACCAGTTTCTCTTAAATTTTGATGTATATATATCAATAATTCATTTTGTTTTTTTGTTAGCATTACGTAACCTCCAAAGTAAAAATAGAACTTAAGCAGAACATTGTTTTACTTTTGTTCTTTTTAAAGGTCAATAAGTTAATTATTTAGTAAAAAAACCTTAACTTGAGAGCCTTTTCTTTGTTTTTTTTCATTTGGCTCTAGTATTATTAGAGAATTTGCTTCTGAATAAGGAAGAAGCGAAGCGCTATCCTGATTATTTAATGATTTTACTATCATTTCATTTTTCTTTTGATCGAAATATAATTTTCCTCTTAAGTATTGTCTTCTTGAGCCATTCTTATTTAAGTCATTACCAAGAATTGCTTTCAAAATTGTGTCTTTATACTTTATTCCTTGAAGGGCATAAACTGCTTTCTTTAAAAATATTTCACTGCAAACTAATGCTGAAACAGGGTTTCCTGGTAGGCCTATTATTGTTGTATTCTTATTTTTACCAAACATTAGAGGCTTACCAGGCTGCATAGCTAATTTCCAAAAATCTAATGTAAAGCCTTGCTTTAATAAGCTCTTGTGAATTAAGTCATATTTTCCAACGGAGGCACCTCCAATCGTAACAAAAAGATCAAATTTTTTTCCTTTTTTTATATTTTTAATTAATTCTTCAGAATTATCTCTAGTTATTCCCATATCAATTGGGTCTCCGCCCCAGTTTTTTATAAGAGAGATAATGGAAGGTTTAGATGACGCAGGTTGATTGAAGTTATTTGTCTTATCTCCTACTTCTATAATTTCATCACCAGTTGCTAATATTCCTACTTTAGGTTTTCTATAAACATTTATTTTTTTATGATTCATAGCGCCTAATAAGGCAATATCTCTTGTGCTGATGAGCTTAGGTGCTTTTAGAGTGAATTTTTTACTAATATCATGAGATTTCTTCCTAATATAAGTTTCTTCATTTTCACTTTTAATTAAGACCTCTTTTCCATCTTTTAAACAATTTTCTTGAATTATAACTTTATTAGCGCCATTAGGTATTGGGGCTCCGGTAAATATTCTGAAAGCTTGGTTTTTTTTAACGGCTTTACTAATCTTATCACCAGCTTTTATTTCTCCAACTAATTTAAATTTTTTTGGTAAGCTTGATAAGTCCCCCTTTCTGACTGCATAACCATCCATGGCTGATAAATCTAGTTCAGGTTGATTTCTTTTTGAGTTTAAATTAGATATTAAAACTCTTCCAAAAGAATCTTTAATATCAATTTTTTCTTTACCCTTTAATGGTTTAACTTTTTTGAGAATAATTTTTTCAGCGTTTTCAACACCTAAAAGTTTTAGTTTCTTTTCCAATCCCCTGATTTACCTCCGCTTTTACTTATAAGCTTAACAGAATTAATTTTCGCATGTTTGTCTATACTTTTGATCATATCGTAAATGGTTAGACAAGCTATATTTACCGCCATTAGAGCTTCCATTTCTACTCCAGTCTTATTTGTTGTGGAAACTATTGCTGTGACATCGATGTTATTTTCTTCAATATCAAAATCAATTTTTATAGCTTCAATAGGAATAGGGTGGCAAAGAGGAATTAAATCTGATGTTTGTTTAGCAGCCATAATACCGGCTATTCTTGCGGTATTTAAAACATTTCCTTTAGAGATTTTTTCTTTTTTAATTTCATTTAGAGCCATTTTACTTAGGATTAAGGATCCTGTTGCTATTGCTTCTCTTTTAGATTCTTTTTTAGCATTGATATCAACCATATTTGCTTCGCCCTTATCATTTATATGGCTTAATTTTTTCATGAAAGTTTTCCAGTTAATAATTCTAATTGATTA
>CACLNZ010000002.1:22500-104919 GCA_902608415.1 uncultured PS1 clade bacterium | reverse complement strand
AAAAGGAAGTGCACTTGCATTAGCTAAAGAAGGTGTTGATCTTTTTATATCTGCAAGAGGAGAAAAAAGACTTCTCGAAACATGCGAGGAAATTGAACAAAATACAGATGCAATTGTTAAACCTATTTTAGCTGATCATAGTTCAGATGAAGGAAGAGAAAAGATATTATCTGCTTGTCCAGATCCGGATATATTAGTTGGGACATGCACTCCACCACCTTTTACTTATAGTTATGAAGAGGTTTCTACAGAGGAATGGAGGCAGACTCTTGATGTATCGCTTCTTAGTCCTGTAGAATTTATGAAAACGATTATTCCTGGTATGGTTGAAAGAAAATGGGGAAGAATAGTAAATATTGGAACTGGAGCAGCCAAAACACCTACCGAAGTGAGAATATTGTCTGGTCCCCCTAGGGCAGCCCTTGTCAATTACTCTGTGGCGGTATCAAAAAAGGTTGCTAAACATAATGTTGTTATTAATAACATTCTCCCAGGAATGCATCATACAGCTAGCATTGCAGATAGATACAATAAGTTAGCAGAAGAAAACGGAACAACATATGATGAAGAAATTGAGAAATTTGTTAATAATTGGAAAATACCAGCTAAAAAATTTGGTTCATCTGATGATCTAGGGTCTTTTGTAGCAATGTTTTGTAGTGAACAAGCATCTTATGTAATTGGTCAAAGTCTAGTAATAGATGGTGGAATTGGGAATACAACTTTTTAATAGGATTAGAAATGAGTGAAAAAACGTTAATTTTTGATATTCAAGATAATATTGCAACAGGAGGTTTTGAATGGAACGAAGAGTTAGTTAATAATTTCTTAAGAGGTCCTTTAAATGCACCTGCATCACCTCCTGGTAATGACGGTGATGGTCTATTATTGGCTCAAGAAGTCGGTGCATCACTTGGAAATATGACAAGTGCTTGGTGGTCACCTGTTTTATCTGTACCAAATGATAATTGGGATGAAGGAAATCAAAAATCATCACCAATTTTAATTGAAAGAACTTTACCTCATACGTTGATGGTTAATAAATCTGGAAAAAGATTCTGCAATGAGGCAAATAATTATTCTGCAATGGCAGGTGCGTTTCATTTTTTTGACCCTAATGAATATGGTTACCCCAATCTTCCTTCCTGGATAATTTTTGACTCAAATTTTAGAGAAAAATACCCTTTTGTGAATATTCTTCCAGGAACAGAAGATCCTGATTGGTTTGTTAAAGCTGATAGTATTAATAATTTGGCTGAAAAATTAGAAATTGATCAAAATTCATTAAATTTAACATTAGATACCTTCAATAAATATGTTGAAACTGGAAATGATCTTGATTTTGGAAGAGGAAAGAGTGAGTACGATTCATTTTATGGTGATAGATCTCAATCAGGAGTTTATACAACTCTTGGTGCAGTTGAAAAGGCGCCATTTTATGCAGTGAAAATAGATATTGGTGCGTTGGGAACTAATGGCGGGATGAAAACAGATGAGTTTGGAAGAGTGATTTCTGCATCGGGAAGTATTATTGAAGGTCTATATACAGTAGGAAATGCGATGGCTGGAAGTACTGGGTCGGTTTATGCAGGGGCAGGAGGAACTCTTGGTCCAGCATTAACTTATGGCTTTCTTGCCGGTAACCATGTGGCTGGAAAGAATTTTGGAGTTAAGGAGTAATTATGAAAAAAGTTTTAGTATATGGGGCAAGTGGAGATCAAGGTGTTCCTTTGGTTAACGCATTAATTAAAAACGGATATAAAATCAGAGCAGCTTCAAGGTACCCAGAAAATTATGATAGCGAAATAGAGGGCGATGTGGAAAGCGTAAAAGCAGATCTTTTCGATATCGATACACTTAAGAAGGCATCCCAAGATGTTGACTGTATTGCTATGAATTTACCTTTTGTCTTTGATAGAGATATTGCTAAGCAATGGGGTGAAAATATAACTAATGCTGGAAGAGAAATGGGTGTTAAAAAAATTGTTTTCAATACAAGTTGTTATGTTGCTCCTGATGATAATGGATTAGCAGCTCATGATGGAAGAAGAGAGATAGAAAAATCCATGGCTGAAAGCGGTATGGATTATGCAGTAATTAGGTCTGTTGTATTTATGGATAATTTATCGAGATTTTGGTCTAAACCATCGATAGTAAAAAGTGATACATTTGCTTATCCTTGCAGTGAAACTTTAAAAATTTCGTGGATATGTCTTGAAGATGTTGCTGCTTTTATGGTCGCGGCATTATCCGATAAAGATGTAAAGGCTGATAAAATTACTGTTGGCGGACCTGAAATTTTACTCGGCCATGAAGTTGCAGAGAGGTTTTCAAAAGCTCTTGGAAGAAAAATCTCATTCCAGAGCCTCGAACCAAATACTTTTGCAAGGCAGATGAGCAAACTTGTTACTGGATCTGAAGAATATAAAAAACCGTCAATTTACGGAGGAATGGCTGCCTTTTATAGATGGTATAATGAACAAGATCCCTCACCTTTAGCAATTGAAATGAATGACTTGTATAAAAAATTCTCTATCACACCTACTTATTTTGAAGACTGGATAAAAAAACACGATTGGAATAATATTTAAAAAGGGTTTATATTTAGTTATGTCAGAAACCAATGTTGAGAAATATAATTTTTTAGATCCGCTTGTTAATAGCGATCCTTACGAATTTTATGGTGCACTCCATAAAGAGCGGCCTGTATACCAAATTCCCGGAGTAGGTATCTATATGCTTACAAAATATGATGATATTAGAATGGCGCTGAAAGATTATGAGACATTCTCTAATGATGTCAGCGTAGCAACGCGAGGTGAATTTTCATCTTTACACCAGAATATCCTGGTAGATGGAGGAGGGTGGGAACATGTTCAAACTCTCCAAAGGACTGATCCTCCTACTCATAAGAGATATAGAAAGCTTGTTGATAGAGTCTTTACTAAGAAAAGGGTGGATGAATTATTACCTCACCTTGACGAAGTGGTAAATGAATTAATTGATAATTTTATCGGAAAAGGAAATTGTGATTTTAATAATGAATTTGCTATGCGTATGCCTGGCATAATTATTGCTGAGCAACTAGGCTTATCTCGAGATAATGTTGCAACTTTCAAGAAGTGGGCAGATTCAATGCTAGGAGCAAGCAGAGCTCCTATTGCAACTGAAGAAGAAGTAACAGCAAATGCAAAGATTGAACTTGAAGCTCAACTTTTTTTAGCAGAAGTTTTTGAAGATAGAAGGAAAAACCCTAAAGAAGATTTAATGTCCGCAATGGTTCATGCTCATGGCGATGATGAAGAACCGCTATCTATGCACGAACTACAAAACTTAATGCATCAATTAATTACTGGAGGGTATGAAACAACTCAAAGTGCAATTAATCATGGTATGTGGGCTCTCATAAGATTTCCAGAAATAGCTGAAAAGATATATGAAGATGACTCTCTTTTAAAACCTTTTATAGAAGAGGTTCTTAGATGGGAAAGTCCAGTCCAGTTCCTTCTTAGAAGAACACAAAAAGATGTTGAAGTTTCTGGAACAACAATACCCAAAGATTCAATGGTGATGATGGGTTATGGGCCAGCTAATAGGGATGAAGAAAAATTTTCATGCCCTCATCAGTTTCAATTAAATAGAGAAGGTGTTGGCGCCCATATGGCTTTTGGATCAGGTGCACATCACTGTCCTGGGGCCTTGTTAGGTAGACAAGAAATGATTCGATCATTTAAATTTCTTATACAAAGAATGAAAAATATTAAATTTGATAAACCGCTCCAAGAGCCTGTGCACAACTTCAGTATGTTTTTTATGCCAATGAAAGAGTTTTTTATAACTTTCGATAAAAGATAACTATCTATTCTATCTCTGATAAGCTGGGTCTTGACGACTTCTACTAGCAGTTGGGCCTGCTGCTTCAAGTTGACCTTTTTCATTAGCAGGTTCAAATCTTACCCAATCATGAACGCCCTGTCTTTTTGCAATCTTCCATTCACCATTTCTCTTTTCAAAACGATCAATATATCTTCCGCTAACAAAAACATCCTCATCAATTGAAGAGTCATGTTCTGCTAAAAAACCCATATCAGATTCTTTGCCTTTTGCTATTCGATGAAATGCAGTCCAATATGCTTCAGACCAGGCGGTATCTCCATCCACTTCAATAAGAAGATTACCAACTAAATGTTGTGTAAATTCCATTTCTGCAAGTATATCAAATGCGAAATTACAGAAATCTGAAGATGGCCCTTCATATTCACCATGGTGATGAATAGAGTCTTCATGAAATACAGATTCAAGAAGCTCGCGGTCCATTCTGTCGATAGCTCGACAATATTTATAAACAACATCTGCAATTTCAATTTTATCAGCTGCTAGTTTTAATTTTTCATCCATAATTTACCTATATAAAAATTAATTATTCATCTCCAAAAAGATATTTATCAATATTTTCATGGAAAAATCTGATTCTATTTTCTTGTGCTGGCATATAGTCACCAATATATCCTCTAGAACTCAATCCTTTTTGTTGACTTGTCCAAATTGCAACATCCTCTGAAATACCATCGCCAACATCTACTTCAGAATGGTGACCTGACACATGAGGAATTTTAGTATTTGTTGCAGTCTTCTTTTTCAGCATATGTGAATAATATTCATCAACTCCTTTTGGAAATAATGTAAGATACCAGTAATCAAAATAGCATTTAGTTGGATCTGTTGGGTGAGGAGTACCTCTAAGCCACTGCATTCCGTCAGGCTTTACGCTGAAAGACATATTTGGAAAGATTGTATAATGATGATGATCAGTTAGTTGAGTGTCTGAAAACTTACTAAAATCAAAACCTTTTTCTTTATCCAATTTTCTTTTCTGTTTTTGCAGGTCTTCCCTTATATCCAGCAATTTACCTTTATAATCATTTGCATCCATTTCCCAATATTCAATTGCAGGCGCTATGGCTTCCAGGACCTTCTTTTCTTCATCATAAACACTTCTACTTGGGATATAACCTGGCATTAGCATTCTGGCATGCATGCTGTCATACATATCAAATTGACATGAATAATATTTTTCATCTGAAAAATACTTTAATGCTGGGTGAACATAAGGAGTATGATACGACTCATTAAAATTATCTTGAACACATTTCCAATTCCAGTCACCTTCAACTGTTACCCAATGAGTTCTAATCATTTCTGATATTGGGTAATTTTCTAATTGATCCATAACTGGATGAAGATAGTCTTTAAGGGATTTTGAATTTGGGTCTAAGTTAAAGAAAATGAAACCTGCCCATATTTCTGATTTAATTTCGACTAAATTTCTTTTTCCGCATGGTGAACCTTGTGGAAAGTCCTCTTCATCTGGAACATATTTTAAAGTTCCATCAAGCCCAAATTTCCAAGCATGATATGCACAAGAAAAACCATCTAAATTACCTTCTTCAACTTGAACTAGTTGATTGCCTCTGTGCTGACACACATTGTAGAAACATCTTATCTTAGAGTCTTCCCCTTTGGCACACAAAATAGATTCTCTACCAAAATCGAAAGTAAAAAAATCACCAGGGTTTTCAAGCTGTTGTTCTAATCCTGCAACTTGCCAAACTTTAGTGAATAATTTTTCCCATTCTAATTCCATAAATTCTTTTGATGTATATCTATTACCGAGAATGGGTTTACTTCCAAGTCTTGGTTCAGGAGCTTTTCTAGTATCTGCTCCAAAGAAAACCTCAGATTTTGATGCTATTTTATCCATAATTAAATCCCCTAAATTATCATTATGTATATTAAACCAATTAAATACTTAATTTAAATATATTTTTTATTATTTCAAAGTTGTTAATGAAACAGGACTTTCTGTCATTGAATTAAGATATGCAAGTAGGTTTGCCCTGTCTTTATCCTTTCTAAGTCCTACAAAAGCCATTGAATTACCTGGAGCATATTTTTTTGGGCTTTTAAGCCATAAATTCATATCTTCAATTGACCATGTTCCTCCAAGTCCCATAAGGGAATCAGAATATTTAAACCCACTTGCTTCGGCCTTAGCTTTTCCTAAAATTCCCCATAAATTTGGACCAATTCTATTACCACCACCTGAATTAAAACCATGACAAGCAGTACATTTGGAAGAAACCTTTTTACCATCTTCAATAGAGGCAATAGCTAATAACTCTTCAAAAGTTAATTTTGGTTTTTCTGGAACGGCAACACTTGCTAGAGGTGCGTCAGATGTTGAAGCTAATTCAGTAGTTCCTAAATCGCCATATGAAAGTCTTATTGTTTTTAGTAAGTTAAGTTTTTTTTCAGAAATTAGAATTTTATTATCAAGTTCATCCCTATTCAAAATTCTATGTGATTTTCCACTTAAAAGAAAATTTAATGCAGTTTGTTCTTCATTAATTTTAATATCTAATTCCTGAGCTGTTATTATTGATTTGAAATGTTCAACAAATCTTAATTGTTTTTTAAGTTTTTCTTCTAAATTTTTTTTCCCAAGCACAGTGTGAGATATGTTGATTTCATTGTTTGGTTTAGAGGATTGAGAAAAATAACTCTCATCGATAAAATCTATATTTGCAAATAATTCATCTTTTGAAGGCGGATTTATTGATTCAACATAAAACAAATTATTACTTGTCCTAATAATTCCTATAACTATTAATAAAGTAATAGAGATAGCTAAAAAACCTTTAATTATTATACCTATATTTAAATTCATCCCGTTTTTTCTATATCAATATTTGTTATATTTGTAGATAATTAAATTAGACAATTTAATTAAACTACTTAATAAATTTAAATTAAAAGAATAGCAATATGAAAAATTTAATAATTATACCTGCGCGTTTAGAATCCGCTAGACTTCCAAATAAGCCCTTGGCAGATATAAATGGTGAGCCAATGATAGCCCATGTCTATAAAAGAGCTAAAGAAGCTAATATTGCTAATGTAATTGTTGCAGCTGGTAATGTTGAGATTAAAGAGGCAATAGAGACTATTGGTGGTGAAGCAATATTAACTAATCCTGATCATGCATCTGGTTCAGACAGAATATATGAAGCTTTGAATAAATATGACAAAGAATCTAAATTCGATACCATCATAAATTTGCAAGGAGATTTACCGAATATTCATAAAGATGCATTGTCCAAGATAGCATCATTACTGGAATCAAATGATGCTGATATTTCAACTTTAGGGGTTAAAATTTCATCAGAAGAAGAATTTTTAAACCCTAATATTGTAAAAGCCTATGTTAAGAATATATCAAAGAGTAATTATGTTGATGATTTCGATAGAAGATTTGATATAGGTAAAGAAAATTTTTTATATCATCATGTTGGAATTTATGGCTATAAAAGAAAAGCACTTGAGGCTTTTATTGGATTTGATCAATCTGAAGCTGAAGTTGAAAGAAAACTTGAACAAATGCGAGCTATCGAAAATGGTATGAAAATAGTTTTAGGTCTGATAGATGAACTACCTATAAGTGTAGATACACAAGAAGATCTTGAGATAGCTAGAAAAAGTATGGATTTATAATGACAAAAAAAATTGGATACCAGGGGGAGGCGGGAGCAAACTCACATATTGCCTGTAATTTATATGATAATAATTCATCATCAATTGCCCTAAAAACATTTGATGAGGTTTTTATTTCTCTTGAAAAAAACGAAATTGACTTAGCAATGATTCCAATCGAGAATACTATTGCAGGAAGAGTTTCTGACATTCATAGACTTATGCCAACCTCTAATGTAAATATTATAGGTGAGCTTTTTCTCAAAATTAATCACTGTCTAATGTCATTAAATGAATCCTCTCTTAAAGATATAAAGAATGTCAGAAGCCATGAAATGGCATTGAGTCAATGTAGAAATTCCATTCTTGATCTTGGTTTGAATCCTGTTGTTAGTGCAGATACAGCGGGTTCAGCAAGGGAGGTCTCTGAATTAAAGGACACTTCAATTGCGGCTATAGCATCACCACTAGCAGCAGAAATATATAATCTTAAAATTTTAAAAGAAGACATGGAAGATGCTGGTCATAATACAACTAGGTTTTTGATTCTCTGCAAAGATAAAATCATTCCTGAGAATAAAGGTGAGAAATTTATTACTACTTTAGTTTTTAAAGTTAAGAATGTTCCTTCTGCATTATATAAGGCTATGGGGGGTTTTGCTACCAATGGAGTTAATATGCTTAAGCTCGAAAGCTACCAAGTTGATGGAAGTTTCCAATCTACACAGTTTTATACTGATTTAGAAGGTCATTTAGAATCTGAAGCAATTAAGACTGCAATAGATGAGTTAAAATATTATTCTGAAGAGATAAAAATTTTAGGTGTTTATCCTTCAACTAGAGATTAATAGTAATCGGCTAATAAGACTCCTTATATTATGTGTAATATGTGTGAACTAAGATGGATATTATGTATACACATATTAATTCTATTGTGATTAATTGATCTAACAAATATCGAAATTTTTTTCAGATTCTTTAGTGGAGGGGACAATGATTGACACTGGAAATACTGCTTGGATAATAACTGCAACAGCTTTGGTTTTATTTATGACTTTACCTGGACTGGCACTATTTTATGCTGGTTTGGTTCGTAAAAAGAATGTTTTATCTGTATTAATGCAATGTATTTCTGTTGCATGTTTAGCATCAGTTCTCTGGCTAGTAATTGGTTATAGCCTTGCTTTTGGTGAAGGCAATCAATGGATTGGCGATACTTCAAAAATGTTTTTATCAGGAGTTGGAAGAGATACACTTTCAGGTGATATTCCAGAAACAGTCTTTTTTGCTTTTCAAATGACTTTCGCAGTAATTACACCAGCTTTAATTGTTGGAGCTTATGTTGAAAGAATTAAATTTTCAGCTGTTCTCTTATTTAGTGGGTTATGGCTTCTTATTGTTTATGCACCTGTAACACATTGGATTTGGGCAGGTAATGGTTGGTTATTTCAAGCGGGACTTTTGGATTTTGCTGGCGGGCTTGTAGTTCATTTGACAGCAGGTTCATCTGCTTTAGTTTTGGCGGCGATGCTTGGACCCCGTTCAACATTCCCTTTACAAGTTGATCCACCCCATAACCCTGCAATGGTTATGATTGGTGCATCTATGCTATGGGTTGGATGGTTTGGCTTTAATGCCGGAAGTGCTCTTGCTGCTGATGGAAATGCAGGTATGGCAATGGTTGTTACGCATATTTCAGCTGCAACTGCTTCTCTAGTTTGGATGTTGATGGATTGGTCAAGATTCGGAAAACCAACTTTAATTGGTCTAGTTACCGGAACAATTGCTGGTCTAGCATCAATAACTCCAGCATCTGGTTCGGTTGGTCCAATAGGGGCTTTAATAATTGGGGCATCCGCGGGTATTATTTGTTACCTGTTTGTAAATATTGTTAAGAATAATTTTAAAATTGATGACTCTCTTGATGTTTTTGCCGTCCATGGAGTTGGAGGATTAATAGGTATTATCTTAGTTGCATTTTTAGTAGATGCGAATATTGGCGGAGCTGGTTATGCCGATGGTATTAATGCTATTTCACAATTAATGATTCAATTGAAGGGCACATTTGCTGTTTTAGTTTTATCGGTAGTTGCTACTATAGTAATAACATATGTTGTAAAATTAACCATTGGTTTAAGAGTTGATGATAGTTCTGAAGTTGAAGGACTAGATATTTCTTCTCATGGTGAAACAAACGGGTAAAAAATTATTTAACTTATTTTAGTTGGTTAATCCATTCTCTTATTAATGGTATTGCTTCCTCATGCTGAAGATTTC
Source organism: uncultured PS1 clade bacterium (assembly GCA_902608415.1). Classification (GTDB taxonomy): domain Bacteria; phylum Pseudomonadota; class Alphaproteobacteria; order MED-G09; family MED-G09; genus AG-430-B22. Next base: position 95,112 of record CACLNZ010000002.1, on the reverse strand, counting down.
TACTTAGCTCTGGCATCATTACGCCCGGGTCAGTAGAAAGCATTCTATATAATAAAATTGAATCAGCAGGTTTTCCAGGATCAATAATATATTGTAGCCCACCACTCCCTCTACCTGCAGCTACAGGAGTTTTATATATGCCTAAAATAGAAGAATTATTTTCTTCTATATTAAGATAAAAACCTGAATTACTTGCAGAGGCCCCTCTTTGATGACAGTGAGCACAGTTTGCATCTAGATATGATCTTGCTCTTTCATTGATTTCATATTTTGTATCGTCCCAAATAGTCGGATTTTTTTTTAGAAGCTTGGGAATATTATTTAATAAACTTTTATCATGCCAAAAATCTATTTGATTAGCTTCCCCATTAGGGTAAACAAAATTTATATTCATATTACGGCCTTTTGGGCCGATGGGTTGTATTTTATTATTAATCTCATGACAGCTTTTACATTGATTTACATTCGGCGCTCTATATCTGACATACTTCTCTTGTCCGTTACTTGAAATCCAGCTGACATTAAATGTATGACCTGTATACTTTAGAAATGCATTTGTTTGTTCATTATTCCATATGTAGCTCAAAGGTATCCAGCCATTCTCATTTTTTATTAGAAGTCTTGTTTCTAAGAGCAGAAAACCTTTATCTAGATTTCTTTCATCAATAGGGTAAGCAAAGGTTTTGATTATGGTTGTGCCAACGGGAAAATTGAAAACATTATTATAGGAATACTCTGCAGCTGTATTTAATGGCATGTGTACAAAACGAAATTTATGTGAGTAATCTGAGAATAGTGGGTTAGCTATTTTATAAGGAACAGTCTCGTCTCTTGGTATCTGATTTTTTATATCTTTAAAAAAGTTATAATCTGATAATTGTTTGTGAGGCTCCGCATAACTCACAGAACCAATTAAAGTTATAAGAAATAAAAAAAAGAGAAATTTACTATATTTTATTACCATTTTGTTTTGAAGTTGACTTCGGCCAAGGAAATTCCTTCACCTATATAATCATCGTAATCCTCTTTTATTTTATGAAACCATGGCAATAAAGCATATGTCATAAGATTAAGATTTATCATATCTGTTTTTTTATCTTTAGTCTTGTTTGAGCCTAAAATGAGTCTTTGTTGTTTGCTTAATCCTATCCATTCTGGGAAACTGGTTACACCATCCCAAATAATTTCAGGCGCTTTGTTTTTGGTTAATAGAGCAATAGGTTCTGCTCTCACTTTATCAACCTCAAATCCGTTATTATTTAATTGGTTATTTCTGATAAATATTTTATTTGGAAGAGGGTTGTAGTTATCATCTTCATATTCATCAAGGTAACTAACAACTAAAATTCCAGCTGTTGCATTTCCTGAAATATAATTTTCTTCTAAAATTACTTTTTCATTTGCCATTACCATTATCCCAGTTCCATTTGGTGTTTTGCCAACAATATTACCTTCAGGTGCAAAATTAGGAGTATCATTATTTATAACTTTATTATTTTTTACTAAAATATCGTGACCGCCTTGTTGAGGTAAATTTGGTAAGTCAAAAATTAAAATGCCACCTGTATTATGATGAGCAATATTGTTTGTGACTTCAGCAAAATAACTATTTTCAATTTCTATTCCGGCAACATTAAACTTTGCTTCACTATTTATAACTTTAATTCTTTCAGATTGACCTACATAAATTCCTGCATCAGATGCCCCTATTGCTATGCAGCTATCAATTAGTACATCTTTGCTTTCAACTGGATATAGACCATATGCTCCATTAGAAGATTTTGGTCCATCAGTCCATTCAACTCTAACTCTCAAAAACCTAATGCCATTAGCTTTTTTTACAACTATCGCATCTCCGATTGTGTCTTCGACTGCAAAATCACTTAATGTTACTCCATTACTGGTGACCAATAAGCCTTCTGCTCCAGATTTCTGGTTTTTAAAGGATAAAATAGTTTTATCCAAACCATCTCCTGATAAAGTCACATTATCAATATCAAGCGAAAGTCCGTCTTCAATCTCATAATAACCTGAAGAAAGGTGAATATTTTCATATGGCTCAGCTAATATTAATGCTTCTTGGATCCTGTCATAAGCATTAGGACCTGGTTCTATAATAATTTTCCCATAAGAAAAATTCGAAATAAAAATAAATGCCATAAAATATATTATTTTTTTATTAATTTTCATTATTTACTCTCTACAAAAGCTTTAATTAAATGATGAGCAATTGCCATTGGCGGTGGTACAAAAAAATTTTTATTTTCGCCACTTAGTGCCATCTTAAGCTCTTCTTTAGAGAACCACCTTCCCTCATCAAGCTCAACTTCATCTAATTTAAAGTTTTCTGTTTTTGATTCAGCAATATACCCTATCATTAAGGAATATGGAAATGCCCATGGCTGACTTGAATGATAATTTGCTTCAATTATTTCTATTCCAGCTTCTTCATTTAATTCTCTAGCAACAGCTTCTTCTATAGATTCTCCGGGTTCAATAAATCCAGCAAGCGCAGAGTACATACCAGGAGGAAATCTTTTCTGCCTTCCTAAAAAAGCTGTATCATTAAAGGTTGCTAACATAATTACTACTGGGTCTGTTCTTGGGAAATGTTCTGTATTACAGTTATGGCAAACTCTCTTATATCCTGCCTCAACCATATTGCTTTCCGCTCCACAATTAGAGCAATATTTATGACTTTTATGCCATTCAAAAATCGCTTTTGCTTGGCCTAACATTGCAAGTTCACCTTGGTCAATTGCTTGAGGTGCCAAAGCCATTAAATCTTCAAACTCACCTAAGTCTTTAAGATTTAAAATTTCTTCTGGATTTGAGAGTTTAGATACATCTTTAGAAAAAAAGGCAATATCATCTATCATTCCAATAAAAATTAGACTTTCTGAATCATCGCCTTGATCTTTAAAGAAATTATGAGGAAACCAAGCCGGACTATATTGGTCAGGATCTGATTGACCAGAGGTTAAGCTTTTATGTTTAGTTACAAATGCTTTTCCTCTCCAAAAAAGACTTATCATTGTCTTTTCATTATTTAAGGTTTTATCTACCCATGAAGGATCAGATCTTAAATCAGATACTCTATTAACAGGATTATTTGAAAATATATTTGGATAAACTTTCATAACTTTTTAAAATATATATTATGGTACACATAATTGAAGTTGAATAAAACAGTTTAGTGAATAATTTATCTGTTGATTAGACTCAGTATATATTTAATATTTCATTAATTAAGAGGCTATCTTGGAACATCCACAAGAAAAAGATTTAGAAGAAACAAATTCTTCACCCACAATAGAAGATGAAAATCAGGATAGCTTTTTGGGCGCTAATGATACTAAAGATTCTAATACAGAGCCGTATAGAGTTTTAGCAAGAAAATACAGACCACAAAACTTTTCAGATTTATTAGGTCAAGAAACTATGGTTCAAATATTAAGTAACGCATTTTCTTCAGGGAGAATTGCACATGCTTATATGCTAACAGGTGTAAGGGGAATAGGAAAAACAACGACAGCAAGACTCTTGGCTAGAGCATTAAATTATTCTTTAGAAGAAATTAATGAACCAACGATTAATATTTCTAAACATGGCCATCATTGTAAAGAGATTATGGAATCAAGACATATTGATGTTTTAGAAATGGATGCAGCTTCAAGAACAGGAATTGCTGATATTAGAGAGATAATAGACTCCGTAAGCTACTCGACTACATCAGCTAGATTTAAAATATATATTATTGATGAGGTTCATATGCTCTCTAAGTCTGCTTTCAATGGTTTATTGAAGACACTTGAAGAACCACCTGCACATGTTAAGTTTATATTTGCTACAACGGAAGTTCATAAAATACCTTTGACAATTTTATCGCGATGCCAAAGATTTGATTTAAAACAACTTGATGAAACAGATATGATGAGTCTTCTCTCAAAAGTTTGTGTTGATGAAAATGTTGATATTCCTAAGAATATATTATCTATAATAGGGAAAGCTGCCTCAGGTTCAGCAAGAGATGGTTTGTCAATTTTAGATCAAACAATAACTCTATCACAACATGACTCCAATATAGATGAGAACGATATAAGAGAAATGCTTGGTTTATCTGATAATTCAGCAATTATTGAATTATTTGAATCTATAGCATTAGGTGATATTCAAAAGGCACTTGATGAAATTAAATTGCAAACAGATAGGGGCGCTGAACCATTAAATATAATCTCAAGCCTAGGAGAGATTATACATGAATTGACAGTATTAAAGGTATCGAATGATAAAAATGATAACCTACTTTTGGGGCCAGAAAATTTTTCTAAATTAATTACCTTGCAAGAGCATTTAGATGTAAAAAAACTATCTAGATTTTGGCAAATGATTTTAAAGGCTAATGAAGAAATTAAAAATTCATTTAATCCATATTCTGCACTAGAAATGGTTGCAATCAGGATGGCCTATGTTTCTGATTTACCTACCCCCGAAGAAATTATTAATTATATTGATGCAGACGATCAAAATAAAAAAAAAAAAATAACTAAAAAAGTAATTGAAGAAAAAGTCTTAAACCAGAACACTGACATAACGGAACAAAGTTTTTTTAAAATTAAGTCTTTTGAGGACATTATTAAGATTGCTGGTCAAAATAAGAATTTGATTTTAAAAAAATTTTTACAAGAAGATGTTCGCTTAGTTAGTTTTGAAACTGGGCATATTAATATCAATACCCCTAATGGTAATGAAGAAATTATTAAAGATTTAATTGCAAAGCTATATGAATGGACCGAGCAAAGATGGGTTATTAATGTTTCAGCAAAGCAGGGTGAAGATACTATTTTAGAAAAACAAAAACAAAAACAGGATGATATTATTGATGAACTGAGCAATACTGAGGAAATGAAAAAAGTCTTGGAAGCATTCCCTGAGTCAAAGATTACTTCAGTAAACAAAATAGAAAACTAAAATGAGCCAAACAGAAATAGATAACTTAATAGAATTGTTGGCAAGGTTGCCAGGTATTGGTCCACGCTCAGCAAGAAGATTGGCTTTGAGTATGTTAAAGAAACCTGATTCTCTTATGAGGCCTTTAGCAAAATCACTTCTTGATACTGCTGATTCTATTGTAAAATGTTCAATTTGTGGGAATCTTGATACCTCAAGTCCTTGCAATGTTTGTCAAAACGAAAGTAGAGATAAATCAACTATTGTTGTTGTAGAAGAGGTAGCAGATTTATGGGCTCTTGAGAGAGCCTCAGTACATAAAGGTTTGTATCATGTTTTAGGAGGAGCTTTGTCTGCAATTGATGGTATAAGCCCAGATGATATTGGTATTTCTAGTTTAGTTCAAAGGGCACAAAAAGAAGAAACAAAAGAAGTGATTCTAGCAATGAATGCGACTATAGATGGCCAAACAACTGCATATTATATTACAGATCAGTTAGCAACAGCCGAAGTGAAAGTATCGAGACTTGCCAGAGGAGTTCCTGTTGGTGGCGAACTAGACTATATGGATGATGGCACCTTACTCGAAGCTATAGAGTCTAGACAACCCTTCTAATTAATATTCTTATTGATAACTTTTACTGGGCAGTTTATCAAATAGTATGGCTATAAGAGAAATCATAAAGGTACCAAATCCAATTCTAAAGAAAGTCTCTAAACCTGTTGATGTAGTTGATGATGATACTAGAAAGATATTGGATGATATGCTTGACACTATGTATGATGCGCCAGGTATAGGCCTTGCTGCAATACAAATTGGAATTCCCCTCAGAATGCTAGTGATTGATATTTCATCTATCGGAGATCAAGATAACAATGAAAAAAATCCACAATTTTTTATAAATCCTGAAATTTTAGACCCGTCTAATAATTTAAGTTCATTTGAGGAGGGGTGTTTATCTGTTCCTGGGATATGGGAAGAAATTGAAAGACCAGATGAGTGTATTGTTAAATTTGTAAATAGAAATGGTCAAAAGGAAGAAAAAAAATGTAAGGGCTTATTGGCCACAGTAATACAGCATGAGATGGACCATCTTGAAGGTATTGTTTTTGTTGATCATTTATCAAGATTGAAGCGTGATCTTTCAATTAAAAAATCCATAAAATTTCAAAAAAATCCAACAAAAGAAAATCGACTATCTCGTTATAATGAACAACAATGATTTGATAAAAAATCTTAAGCTTGGATTTATGGGTACCCCAAGTTTTGCAGTCCCTATATTAGAGAGTCTTATAGAAGATAATTATTATATAGATTATGTTTATACACAATCTGGAATGCCAGCTGGTAGAGGAATGAAAAGCAAAAATTCAATAATTTATGATGTTGCAAAAAAGAATAATTTAGAAGTTAGAGTACCTAAAAAATTAGATGATGAGGAGTTCAGTTTTCTTACAGAAAGAGTAGTCGATATTATAATTGTAGCTGCTTATGGACTGATACTGCCTGAAAGATTCTTAACTATCCCTAAATTTGGTTGTTTAAATGTTCATGGTTCCTTACTACCTAAATGGCGAGGAGCTGCCCCTATACAAAGGTCAATTATGGCAGGTGATGAAAAAACAGGAATATCTTTTATGGTTATGGAAAAGGGGTTGGATACCGGCCCTGTAATTTTACAAAAAGAAATCAAAATAGGAAAAAAAGATAATTTCTTAAAAATTCACGACTCTTTGTCAAGTTTAGCTGCTGAAACAATAAGTAAAACAGTAAAAGAGTATATTGAAGGAAAATTACCTATAGAAAAACAAAACAATACTGAGGCAACTTATGCAGATAAAATAGAGAAATATGAGACAAAAATTAATTGGAGTTTAACTGCTAGTGAAATTAGAAATCTGATTTATTCAATAAGTCCTAAGCCAGGAGCCTGGACAATAACAAAAGAAGGGAAAAGATTGAAAATATTAAGTGCTCTAATTCAAGAAATTGAGGGAGAGGAAGGAGTATTATTGAATAATCAGTTTGTAGGATGTGGGTTAAAATCTCTGAAAATTATAGAAGTGCAGCCTGAAGGAAAAAAAATAATGCTTTTTGATGACTACTTGCGTGGAAAAAATTTTTTAACTAGTGAAAGAATTTTTGATTAAATGCAGAGGTGGAAGTTAATTATAGAATATAAAGGCTGCCAATTTAATGGTTGGCAAAGCCAAAAGGATTTAACAGGTATTCAAGATTCAATTCAGTCAGCAATATATAAATTTTCAGGTCAAACAACTAAAATATATGGAGCTGGTAGAACCGATTCAGGTGTCCATGCTCTTGGTCAAGTAGCTCATTTTGATATTGAAAGGGAAACAAATCAAAACGAAATTAGAGAGGCTTTGAACAGCTATCTAAAGCCAGATTTAATATCTATTATTAAAGTTGAAATGGTCGATAATAATTTTCATGCTCGATTTTCCGCAAAACTTAGACATTATGAATATAAAATTATAAATCGTCGTCAACCTCTTACTTTAGAAAAAGATCTATTTTGGAGAGTAGGAAGACCTCTAAATGAAGAGGATATGCAAAAAGGAGCAAATTTTCTAATTGGAACCTATGATTTTACTACTTTTAGATCAATAAATTGCCAGTCTAAATCACCTATAAAATCTTTGGATTCTATTAAAATTGAAAGAAAAAAGGACAAGGTTCTTTTTTTCTTTTCTGCTAAATCTTATTTACATAACCAGCTTCGTTCAATAGTTGGATCTTTAAAATTGGTTGGCGAAGGGAAATGGCATCCAGAAAAGATCAATCAAATTCTTAACTATAAAGAGAGAAAAGAATGTGGTCCTATAGCGCCACCAGAAGGTCTGTATTTTAAATCTGTAGATTACTAAGAAAAATAATTCCTTAAAACATCAAGATATATGTCTCTTAACTTGATGATATCATTATTATTTGAGTACTCGTCAATTTTATGCATAGATTTACCAACAAGGCCAAATTCAACAACTCTTCCATAGTCTTTTATAAATCTTGCATCTGAAGTCCCACCTGTAGTTGATAGAATCGGTTTAATATCAGTGTGTTTTTCAATAATTTTTTCAAGATCATTCACAAATTTACCAGGTTTGGTAATAAAAGAGTCCCCTGAATGCTGGAAGCTGACATCAAAATTGTCATAGCCAAGTTTACTTAGTCTATTGTGTATTTCTTTTTCAATCTTATTTTTATCAAATGTATCATTATAGCGAATATTTAGACTTGCGCTGATGCTTGAAGGAATTACATTTGTTGCAGAGTTTCCAGTATCTATTGAGGTTAATTCTAAGTTTGAAGCATCAAAATACTCATTACCATCATCTAATGGTTGCTCGATAAGCTCATTTAAAAGTTTGACCAACTTTGGAATAGGGTTATCCGCTAAATTAGGATAAGCGACATGTCCTTCTGCACCATCACACCTGATAGTTATATTTGTACTTCCTCTTCTCCCAATTTTAATCATTTCCCCTAATTTATCTGGATTGGTTGGTTCTCCAACTATGCAATCATCAAATTTATATCCATTATTCTTCATCCATTCTAATAATTTACATGTTCCGTTTATTGCTACACCTTCTTCATCGCCAGTAATAATGAAAGCTATTGAGCCTTTGAATTCTTTTGAGCATTCATCTAAGTAAGTACTTACGGCAGAAACAAAAGAACTTATTGACCCTTTCATGTCTGCTGCGCCTCTACCAATAATTATATTACCATCATTCCTTCCTTCAAATGGTGGACTATTCCATGAATTTTCATCAGCTACAGGAACGACATCAGTATGACCAGCAAATGATAAGCATGGATTCTGTTTGCCGATTTGAGCCCATAAATTTTTAATTGGTTCGGTACCTTCTTCGGTAAACTCGATAATTTCACAATTAAATCCAATCTTTTCTAGTTTTTTAGATAGTAATTCGATCGCACCATCATTATTTGGAGTTATTGAACGACATCGGATTAATTCTGATGTTAGTTCTAAAGGGTCATAAATCATATTAATCCCTTAATAGTTCGTTAATTGAAGTTTTAGATCGCGTTTTCTCATCAACAGTTTTGACAATCACTGCACAAGATAAGTTAGCAACAGATTCAACATTTTTTGACGGCATACTGCCAGGAACAATAACAGAATATTTAGGAACTTCTCCATAAATAACTTCACCAGATTTTCTATCAAAAATTGGTGTTGAGGCTGTTAGAAATACGCCCATTGAAATTACTGATCCTTCTCTGACTATTACACCTTCGGCAACTTCAGATCTCGCACCTATAAAACAATTATCTTCGATAATTACTGGGCTAGCTTGTAATGGTTCTAATACACCACCTATACCAGCACCTCCAGAGATATGACAATTCTTACCAATCTGAGCACAAGAACCTATTGTTGCCCATGTATCAACCATTGTGGATTCATCAACATATGCACCAATATTAATAAAGCTAGGCATTAATACACACCCCTTACCAACAAAAGAACCATATCTAACAATAGATCCAGGCACTGCTCTAAATCCACTTTCTTCAAATTTTTTCTCATCCCATGAATTAAACTTAGGATCAATTTTATCCCACCAATTTGAATGATTTGGTCCACCCGAAATTAATTTCATTTCTTTGATACGAAAATATAACAAAATTGCTTTTTTTGCATATTCATTAACTTTCCAATCGGTATCAGTTTTATCTGCTACTCTTAATGAGCCACTATCAATTTTTTCAATTACATAATTAATAGAATCTAGAATTTCTTTTTCAGAATTTGAATTTATTTTCTCAATATTACTAAACGCTTTTTCAATTATTTCTATTTCATTTCCCATTTAATATCCCATAGCTGAGTTTTATATATAATAGTTATTAAAGAATTTTACTAGATCATCAATTATACAATCTGCAAAATCATTATCTTCCCAAAGAGACTCAAAGTCCTTTGTCTTGAATTTCTTGTTTCGCATAGGATTCTTTCTTTTTATTAAAACTGTTTTCATTCCTAATTTTTTTGCAGGCTCTAGGTTCCTGCCCATATCTTCAAACATTATTGAGCGCTCAGGTTTAATTTTTGTTTTATCTATAAAGCTTAAATAAGCATTAATATTTGGCTTCGGTATAAAATTACTATCTTTGATATCAAAAATATCATCAAAAACTTCATTCATTTGTAGTTGTCGTATGACATTTTCAGCATGTTTTTTTGATCCGTTGGTAAAGATAAATTTATTACCAGGCAATTTTTCTATGATACTCGTTAATTTATTATTTGGTTTTAGAATTTCTAAGTCTATGTCATGTACAAATTCAAGAAACTCATCTGGATTTATATTTTTTCTTTTCATTAATCCTGAGAGAGTTGTCCCATACTCTAAGAAATATTTTTTTTGAATACTGGAAGCCTCTTCTTCATTAACATTAAATTTACTGATTATAAATTCTGTCATTTTTTTATCTATCTGACTAAAAATTTCTTCTTCAGGAGAATAAAGGGTATTATCTAAATCAAATACCCAGTTATCTATATTGGATAAATTCATCTCTAATTATCTGATTAGCGTTCCGGCACCATGTTCTGTAAATAATTCAAGAAGAACAGCGTGTTTTACTCTTCCGTCTACAATTACAGCAGCGCTTACACCATTTTCTACTGCATCAATACAAGTATTGATTTTTGGGATCATTCCTCCGGAAATAATATCATTATTTATAAGATCTGTTGCCTCGTCTTTAGAGAGTTCAGCTATAATATTTTTTTGGTCATCTATCACACCCTCAACATCAGTTAAAACTAAAAGTCTTTTAGCATTTAAGGAATGAGCTATAGCTCCTGCAACTGTATCTGCATTAATATTAAAAGTTTTACCTTCTTCATTAATACCTAATGGTGCGATTACGGGAATAAAATCATTTGAAGTTAATATTTCAATTATTCCAGTATTAATTTTTTCTGGTACACCAACAAAACCAAGATCAACAATTTTTTCAATATTTGATTCATCTTTAATTTTTCCATTATGTTTTCTTGCAATTATCATTGATGCATCCTTGCCAGACAATCCTACAGCCTTACAACCACAATTATTAATTTCTGAGGCTATTTCCTTATTTATACCTCCACAAAGTACCATTTCAACAATTTCTAAAGTTTTCTCATCAGTAATTCTCATTCCTGACTCGAATTTAGTTTCTATGCCTACTTTCTCTAACATATTACCTATTTGAGGGCCTCCACCATGAACTATTACTGGCTTTAAACCACTTTGCTTAAGAAGTGCAACATCAGCACAAAATGAATTTATCGACTTAGTATCTTTCATAGCGTTTCCGCCATATTTTATTACTATAATTGAACCCGCATATTTTTGCATATATGGAAGTGCTTCTGTAAGCATATCTGCATTATTAAGCCAGTCTTTTGCACTATTATCATTTTCAATCATCTCAATCACTCAATTAATTAAACTAGCAATTTCTTCTCTGATATCATCAATTCCAAATTTACTTTTAGATGATGTGATTAATATCTTTGGAAAGATTGCTTTTCTTTTTTCTACCTCTTTTAATACTAATTCAGCAAGGTTTTCAACTTTTAAGATTTTATCTGCTTTTGTTAAAACAATTTGATATGAAACAGCATGATCATCCATGACATCCATGATTTCATTATCAATGGGCATAATTTTCCTTCGAGAGTCTATAAGCAGAAAAACTCTTCTCAGGTTTTTTCTAGTTTTAAGATAAGAATCAGACAGATTTGTCCACTTTTTAATTTGATCTTTTGAAGCTTTAGCAAATCCATAACCTGGCATATCAACAATATTAATTAGGGTTTTTGAATTTTGACTCAACGAAAAGAAATTTAATTCTCTTGTGCGACCAGGATTTTTTGAGGTGTAAGCCAATTTATTTTTATTAGTAATAGAATTCAACAGAGATGATTTACCAACATTAGATCGTCCAAAAAAAGCAACTTCTGCCGAAGTTTCTTCTGGAAGATCTTTAATTTGAGTAACGCCTAATGAAAAAGAGATATTTTGTTTAAACAATAACTTTTTAGACTTAGCATCGTCACCTGTTTTTTTTCTAACAGTCATAATATTAAATTAATTTTTTATTCTTTTTCAGATTTTGCAAATAAAGCAATTTCTGTTCCCTGCTTTTTCATTATATACATCTGTTGCATAATTGACAGAATACCATTCCAAGCCCAGTAAATGACTAATCCAACTGGAAAATTAGCAGCTATAAATACCATAAGTATTGGCATCCATGTAAACAATGTTTTTTGAATTGGATCGGGTGGTGCAGGATTTAATTTAGTTTGTAATAAGAAGGTTAAACCGAATAAAATATGAAAAACTCCTATCATAAGTATTTGAGGAGGCTCCCAATTAATGAGCCCAAACCCGTTAAATAATGAAATTGGATCAGGTGCAGATAGATCTTTTATCCATCCAAAAAATGGTGCATGCCGCATTTCTAATGCCACTAAAAGAACATTATATAATGCGAAAAAAACAGGTATTTGAATTAAAACAGGCAAACATCCAGATAGAGGTTTTAACTCTTCTTTTTTATATAAAGATTGCATTTCCAATGCCATTTTCTGTCTGTCATCACCATATAATTCTCTTAATTTAGTTATTTCAGGTTGAACTTTTCTCATTTTTGCCATTTGAACATATGAGCGATTAACGACAGGAAAGAAAACAATTTTGATTAAAATGGTAAGTAACAAAATAGCTACGCCAAAGTTACCTGAAAAAGAGAAAAGAATATCTAAGATATAAAAAAGTGGTTTAGCTAAAAAATAAAACCAACCCCAATCAATTATTAAATCTAATCTATTGAAGATATTATTATCTGAGTATTCCTGAATTATTTTGACTTCTTTAGCGCCAATAAATGCTAAACTGACAGAAGATACACTCTCTCCAGATGATGCTCCAGTAAGATCTCCAATATAACCAATTCTATAAAAATTATCGAAAGCATCAGTTGAAGTTTTAAAAATTGCTCTTTTATTATCCTTATCAAGAGAAGTGATTGCGGTTGCCCAATATTTATCTCTAATTCCAACCCAGCCTTCTTTAAATTCTGACCTAAAATCATTGTCTTCAATGTCATCATAGTCAATTTCTTCAAGCTCTTCATCAAAGTATCCTGTTGGACCCTCATGTAATAACCCCAGAGCCTGTCCATCTGGCGCCTCTTTTCTTGATAACTGTTGAAATGGAAATACCGTTATTGATCCTGGAGAATTGTTTATTATTTCTTGTTTAATATTAAAAACATAATTTTCATCAATAGAAATTTTTTGTTTGAAAATAAGTCCATTATCATTATTCCAGCTAATTACAACAGGTGTATCTGGAGTTAATGTTTGCCCTTCTTCAAGAGTCCATAGGGTATCATTTCCAGGTAGATTGTATCTTATATTTTTTGGAGCTTTCCAACCTGATTCAACCCAAAAAGCATTATCATTCTCTTTGGGATTAAAGAATTGAACATAATCAGATTCTTCTTTTGTAGATGTTTTAAAATCTTTTAGATAAATTTCATCTATTTTAGCGCCACAAAGATTAATTGATCCAGTAATCTTATTATTCAAAATTAAAATCCTATCTTCCTGGCAAGGTTCTAAATAGTTTTGAGTTTCATCAGTAGATATATTTAATTGAGCAATATCTTGATCAACATTAATTTCATTATTTACAATTTCTCTTTGTTCAGGTGGAAATATAATTTGCCACCCAAATAATACGGCCATAGCAAGGACGATAGCAAATAAATATCTAGACATATCATTCATATTTAAGATCTTTCAAAACAGATGTGGATTCTTCTTTTAAGACTTTCCAATCCTCATTTATTAAATTTTCTTTCGCGATAAAAACATAGTCGTAACCATTTTTTCCATATTTTGGAAGTAAATCTTTTACTAGATTTCTTATTCTTCGTTTTGCTTTATTTCTCTTAATTGCATTACCTATTTTTTTTGTTGCGGTAACTCCATATCTTGGTTCTAAATCATCTGTTCTATTATAAAACTGAATTATAAAAGAATTTGATCTAAAATATTTTGATTTAGATGCACGCAAATAATCTGATCGCTTAGTTATTTTATCGATTTTCTGATGTTTTGAAGTTTTTTTTTGTTCTTTTTGCTTTGTTGTCATCTAAATTTAAGCAGAGAGTCTTTTCCTGCCTTTAGCTCTTCGGTTGGATAAGACCTTACGACCACCAACTGTAGCCATTCTGGATCTAAAGCCGTGTCTTCTCTTTCTAACAATATTACTTGGTTGGAAAGTTCTTTTCATAATAATCCCCTAGGGTTAACAACATTTTGGGTTATAAGCCCAAGATCTTCTTAAGTCAAATAGCCGTTTAAAAAATTTATTCATTATCATTTTTAAATTTTTCCATCCTCTCAACTGAACGACTCATCTGTTTTTCTCTTGTTTCATGTTCATCGATAACCTTTATCATTGCTGAAGCTTTTTTTCTTAATTCTTCTGTTGAATTACTAAAATTTTCAAATTCTTTTTTGAATATTCCAAATTCTTTAATTATTTCTGAGGTTCTTTTATTAAGAGTAAGTGTTCTAAAGCCCATCTGTATACTTATAATGTAAGCAGCTAAAGAGTTTGGGCCCAAAATAAATATTCTATCCTCTTTAAGAATGCTCTCTTTGATATTTAAATTCATCACTAGTTGGAATAAACTTTCACTAGGCAAGTACAGAATCGCATAATCAGTAGTAACTCCCTCTAGTAAATATTTGGAACTAATTGATTTAGCCTCTTTTTTTATATGTCTGATAATCTCTTTTTCAGATTCATCTACTAATTTTTTATCTAACTTTTCTGCAGCATTAAGGTATTTATCATAAATTCCTGACGGAAATTTTGCATCAATAGGCATTAAAAGACCATCCTGTAAAACTACAGCAAACTCTACATATTTTCCAGAATTTGGAATAATTTCTACATTTTCTCGGTATTGATCTTTTGAAAAAACATCCTCTAAAATTGATTTTAAATTCCATTCACCGAACGAACCCGCCGAAGTCGAACCTGACAAGAAATTTCTCAATCTTCCTATAGGCTCCTTAAAAGCCTGAATATCATTATTAAGTGATAATAGATTTTCTTCCTGTTTTTTAATTGTTTCACCAAGTAGAGATTCACTTTTTCTTTGTGGGGATCTAAGTAACACAATTATTATTAAGGCGATTATAAGAAGAATTATAATTACTGAATCAAACATCTTTTCTCCAATGGCGCGCCGGGGAAGATTCGAACTCCCGACCCCCAGATTCGTAGTCTGGTGCTCTATCCAGCTGAGCTACCGGCGCTTAATAACATTATAAATGAATTATAAATAATTTAAATTAAGTATATTTATCTTTCCAAGATTGCATTTCGTATAGCTTGTCAGCTTCATATATAGCTCTTGATATTGATCGAGAGCAAACCCTTGCACCTAATTCACCAATTTCATTTATTTCTCTGTAATTTAATTCTTTATCAAAAGTATTTGTACTTACTACAAATATAACATCGCCATCAACAGGTGTATGAATGGGTCTTATAGCTCTTGCCATACCAGTATGCGACATGATCGCGATCCTTTTTGCAGTTTTGGCGTCTAATCTAGCATTTGTAGCAACGATACCAATCGTTGTATTATTTTTTTCAAGTGCATGACCAATTGAAGATCCAGACAAAATATCTTCTGGCAACTTTTGTGGAGCACCCATTCCACCAAACTCATTATTTAACTCGTCACTTGCGCCCCAAAATTGTCCAGTTTCATAATTAATAACTGATCCAAAACTATTGACTGCAAATAAACCACCAATTTTTAATCCTTCTTCATTTTCAAAACTAGCGCTTCCCAAACCGCCTTTTAAAGATCCTGCTTTAGCACCATATCCAGCGCCAACATTACCTAGTTCAAATTTTTCTGAAGCTCTATTTGAGGCTTCAATTCCGAGATTATTATATGGAGCTTCATCACCCCAATCTTTATTTCCGCCATTATTTAGATCAAATAATATAGCTGCAGGGACCATAGGAACATTTTTTATATTTTCTGATGTTTTAAATCCTCGACCACTTTTTCCAATAAAATTTGCAGCACTACTTGCTGCTTCTAAACCCCAAGCTGAACCACCTGAAAGAACAATTGCATCAATCGTATCTACCAGATTATAAGGATTCAATGCTCCAACTTCTCTTGTTCCAGGGGCGCCACCTCTTACATCTGCCCCAGCTGTACTACCTATTGGGGGGATAAGTATGGTTGTTCCAGTTCCTACTTCTTTATCTTCTGCATTACCAACTAAAATACCATCAACATCAGTAATTAGATTATTTTCTCCAGAATAAAACATATTTGGAAACTAAACAAAGCTGGTGTATTTGTATATTAATAATTAGATTAAGCATTATCTGATGAAAAATTTTTATAAAATAATAATAGTCTTTTTAGTTATCTTAATACCAATTGTTGAAGCATCTGAGCCTTCAAAAGCGATAGTTGTAACTGCTAACAAGTATGCTTCTGAAGCAGCTGCAAAAATAATAAAAGAAGGTGGTACAGCATTAGATGCTGCGATAACTGCTCAACTTATTCTAACAATGACAACTCCTCAGTCTACAGGAATTGGTGGCGGAGGTTTTATGCTTTATTGGGATAACTCTAATTCACAATTACATGCAATTGATGGAAGAGAGATTGCCCCAAAATCAGCGGGACCAAATTTATTTACTGATAGAAATAGTAAGGCTATTAAATTTTATCCTGATGCCGTTATTAATGGAAAATCGGTTGGTGTCCCTGGTCTAATTAAATTAATGGAAGAGACTCATAAAAAATTTGGAAAACTTGAATGGGAAGAATTATTCATTGAACCAATAAAAATTGCTGAAGAAGGCTTTATTGTATCTCCTGCTCTTCATAACACTCTCCAATATATGCGCTATCTTAAAACAGTTGAACCAGCATCATCTTTATATTTTGAAAAGAACAATCTTAATCAACTTGAGCCGATAAAAATTGGCTCTATTTTAATCAATCAAGAATATGCAAAAACTTTAAAAAGACTTTCTAAAAATGGAGCCGACGATTTCTATGAAGGCGAAACGGCTCAAATGATTATAAATACAGTTAATAATTCGGATAATGTTTCAGATATATTAACTTTAGAAGATTTTCAGAATTATAATGTAGTCTGGCGAGATCCCTTATGTGTTAAATATAGAGAGCACAAACTTTGTGGTATGCCGCCTCCTGCTGGCAATATCTCTGTTTTCATGATTTTAAAAATGCTTGAAAACTATGATGTTAAATCTTTTCAGCCAACATCTCCTGAATTTATTCATCTTTACTCAGAAATAAGTGCTCTTACATACATCGATAGAAATTTTTTTCTTGCAGATCCTGATTATGTCAATATTCCGATTGATGGTTTGTTAAGTGAAAAATATCTACGAGACAGAGTTAGTATTGTTAACGAGACCAGCTCAATACGTAATCCTAAGCCAGGAAAACCTGAAGGAGCAAAAAAATATTCTGAAAATGTAGATATATCGAGAGATTCAACAAGCCACCTTGTGATTGTAGATTTATACGGAAATGCAATTTCAATGACATCGACAATTGAAGGTCCTTTTGGAAGCCATCTTATGACTGGAGGATTTATGCTAAATAATGAATTAACAGATTTTTCATTTCTACCACATTATGATGGCGCTCCAACAGCTAATAGAGTTGAAGCAGGAAAGCGTCCTTTATCCTCAATGTCACCAACAATAATTTTTGATAAAGATAACAAAATTCATTCTTTAACTGGTTCTCCAGGAGGAACTAGTATTATTGGGTATGTTGCTAAGTCGATTTTAGGTCTGCTTGACTGGGGCATGACTCCTCAAGAATCATTAGATATACCACATTATATGAGAAAAAAAGATGTAACTGAATTGGAAAAAGGCACTGAACTTGAGAGGCATCAAAAGTTTCTTGAGGCAATAGGCCATAAAGTTTCCATCAAAAGAAAAAGAAGCGGTCTACACGCAGCCAAAAAAGTCGAGGAAGGATATATCGGAGGGGCTGACTCAAGAAGGGAAGGTTTGGTTATTCCTATTAACTGAATATGCATTATGAATCAAAATTTTTACAGAATTCTCAATGATAATTTTAACAAATACTCAGACAATATTTTCATTGAAGAGGAATCTGGAGAAAAATGGAAATATATTGATATAAAAAAATTAACTTCTCAATTTTCAACTTTTTTAAAAGATCTTGGTTTAAAAAAAGGAAGTAGAATTATTGTTCAAGCTGAAAAATCTGTTCACTCTGTAGCTCTCTATCTCAGCTGTTTAAAGAAAGGGATAATTTATATTCCTTTAAATACTGCTTATACATTAAATGAAATGAAATATTTTATCAATAATGTAGAGCCTCAATTAATATTTTTGAGTATCAGTAAGTTTGATGAGTATAAAGACTTAGTAATAGATTTTCCTAATATAAAAACATTTATTCTAGATGCAGAGAATACAGAGCTTACTGATGAAATTACTGAATTAAAAGAAGACCATGATATAGAAGAATTAGATTCAAATGATATTGCTTCGATAATATTTACTTCAGGAACAACAGGAAAATCTAAAGGAGCTATGATAACTCATAGAAATTTAGAATCTAATGGTAATGCACTTGTTAATGCTTGGGGTTTCAATGAAAGTGATATTTTGATTCACGCTCTTCCAATATTTCATGTTCACGGTCTATTTGTTGCTCTTCATACAATTCTTTTAAGTGGGTCTAAGATAATTTTTTTCCAAAAATTTTCTCCTGATGCCTTAATTAAAAGGCTAACAGATGCAACAGTTATGATGGGAGTTCCAACTTATTACAGTAGATTATTATCTAAGGATAATTTTAATAAAAGTACATGTAAGAATATACGATTATTTATTTCTGGATCTGCCCCACTTACAGATAAAGTATTTTTAGAATTTAAGAAACGAACAGATCACAATATACTTGAAAGATATGGAATGTCAGAAACTGGAATGATTACATCTAATCCTTTAAATGGCGATAGAATTGCAGGAACTGTAGGATTTGCTTTACCAGATATAGAGATAAGAGTGTCTGATGAAACAGGCGAGATTCTACCGGCAGATAGCCGAGGGATTGTTGAAGTAAAGGGACCAAATGTTTTCAGTGGATATTGGCGATTGGAAGAGAAAACAAAAAAAGACTTCAGGTTGGATGGATTTTTTATAACTGGTGATATTGGTGAGTTAGATTACGAAGGAAGGCTAACTTTATTTGGCAGATCTAATGATATGTTAATTTCAGGTGGGTATAATATTTATCCCAAAGAAATAGAAGTAATTTTAGATGAAATTGATGGCATTCAGGAAAGCGCAGTGATTGGTTGCCCTCATGATGATTTAGGAGAAGCAGTAGTTGCAATTTTAATTTCCAATGAAGCTAAAGATATCATTTCAGATGACAGCATTGAAGAAATACTGTTAAAATCTATTGCAAAATTTAAATGTCCTGCCAGATATATTTGGTTAGATGAATTACCAAGAAATGCTATGGGCAAGGTACAAAAGAAGGCTTTAAAAGAAAAATACAATAAGATTTTTAAGGAGATAAAATGAGCAATCAAGAAAAAGTAACGGATTTTATTAATCATTGGAACAATAGAGATATTGAAGGAATTATGAACTCATTATCTGATGATTGTTTTTATCATAATATTCCCATGGAACCTCAAACAGGTAAAGATGCGATTAGAGCTAACTTGGAGCCATTTGTGCAAATGGCTACAAATATTGAATGGATAGTTCATCAAATAGCAGAAAATGAGGATGGAGTAGTATTAACTGAAAGAACTGATAGATTTGAAATAAATGGTCAATGGATGAGTATTTTAGTAATGGGTGTAATGGAGTTTAAAGATGGCCTTATTTGTAATTGGCGAGATTATTTTGATATGAAGGCTTACGAGGAAGAAACTTCGAGAATACTTGGCTAAATAATCATTTGTCACAGTTCCCGAAGATTATTGACTATTACAGCAGTCAGATTTATTAATTGTAGAAATTTTGGAATTTTTATGGTTCAGGGGGAGGACTATTATAAAGGCCTTCGGATGAAACCTGAAATAAACTCTAGTAATAAAAATAAAGGTAAAAAGAGTAAAAGTAGTTTTAACAAAACTATGGAAGAACATTATTCTGATTCCCATTTGTCAGGCGGTCATTTATCCTATCTTGATAAGCTTTATGAAACTTTTTTAAATAATCCGGATGTCATATCAAATGATTGGAAAGATCTTTTTGCATCTCTTTCTGAGACAGGCGGTTATAAAGATGATGTTATCTATTCAGAAGTTGTAGATAGTTTTAAGAATAAATTAAGAAAGAATAAAAATAATAAAAAAGAATATAAAAAGATTAGTAATGGATACTTTCAAAAAACATTACCATTAACTGTTTATGGCAAGGTTAATTACTATATTGATGCCTATAGAAGCTTTGGCCATACAGCTGCCGAATTAGATCCGCTCCAATTAGCTCAGAAAGATATTCATATTGATTTGATTTATGCTGAAAAATTATTGGAAAACACAAATCTTGAAGAACGTGTTGGAAATGATTATCCTAAAGGTTCAAAAAATAAAATCTTTTTAAAAGAGTTAAAGGATTCCATTACAAAAAAATATGGTGGCAACATAGGTCTAGAATTTTCTCATATATCTGACGAAAGAGAGAGAAATTGGATAATAGATAGATTTGAAAATAATGATTACAAAAAAATAAATTTAGAAGAAAAAATCTTTATTTTGAAAAGACTAATTTCTGCAAGAGGTTTGGCAAAATATTTATCTGCAAAATACCCTGGCATGAAAAGATTTGGGATAGACGGATGTGAATCTTTAATACCTCTAATGGATACCTTAATTGAGCAGACATCAAAAAACAGTGCTGAACAAATTTGTTTTGGAATGGCTCATAGAGGGAGATTAAATTTACTGATAAATATCTTAGGAAAAAAACCAAAAGATTTATTTGCCGAATTTGAAGAAAATTATGACCTTAAAGGCACCAATACTGGTGATGTTAAATATCATTTAGGATTCTCATCAAATATAAGTACGACTAATGGTGATGTTCATGTCTCTTTAATGAATAATCCATCACATTTAGAAATAGTAGATCCAGTTGTAATTGGATCTGTTCGAGCAAGACAAGATAGATTAAATGATAGAGAAAGAAATAAAGCTGTACCAATCCTAATTCATGGTGATGCTTCATTTAGTGGGCAGGGAGTTGTTATGGAAACACTTCAAATGTCACAAACTAGAGGATATGGAGTTGGAGGTACTATCCATGTTATCATAAATAATCAAATAGGATTCACAACTGATAACCCAAAGGATTCACGTTCAACAAGATATTCAACAGATGTAGCAAAGTTTATTGAGGTACCAATTTTTCATGTAAATGCTGATGACCCCGAAGCAGTAATTTATGTATCTAAATTAGCTTCAGATTATCGTGAAGAATTTAAGAAAGATGTTGTTATTGATCTAGTTGGTTACCGAAGAAGCGGCCATAATGAAGCAGATGATCCATCTTCAACGCAACCAGTAATGTATAAGAAAATTAAACAGCATCCATCTGTATTGAAATTGTATAAAGATAAATTAATCCAAAATAATGATATTACTTTGGAAGAGTTTGATGAATTTAAAAAATCTTATAGATCAGCAATTGAAAAAGGTGAAAGCGTTGCTCATAATTTATCCGAAATAAAAAATGATGACTTATGGTTTGATTGGGACCAGTTCATTGATGCTAAGTGGGATGAAAATACTGATACAGCTGTCAAACAAGATCAACTTATTAGTGATGCTCGAACAGTCGCTAATATTCCAAATGGCTTTACTTTACAAAAAAAAGTCAAAAATATAATTAAGCAAAGAATAGACATGGCTGAAGGAAAGCTGAATTTTAACTGGGGATTTGCTGAGATTGCTGCATATTCGAGTCTTTTGCGTGAAGGATACCCAATTAGATTTAGTGGCCAAGATATAAGAAGAGGAACATTTGATCACAGACACGCTGTGATGTTTGATCAAGAGGATGGGAGAACTTATTATCCATTGAATAAATTTGCAGAAAAAGGAAATACAAACATTGGAATCTATGACTCAATATTATCAGAGGAGGCAGTCTTAGGCTTTGAGTATGGTTACGCTTCAACATGGCCAACCGGTCTAGTGATTTGGGAAGCCCAATTTGGTGATTTTTCTAATGGAGCCCAAGTTGTAATAGACCAATTTATTGCAAGCGCACAGCATAAGTGGGAAAGATTATCAGGTTTAGTTCTTTTATTACCGCATGGATATGAGGGTATGGGGCCTGAGCATAGTAGCGCTCGTATAGAGCGATTTCTTCAGTTATGTGCTGAACAAAACATACAAATATGTATGCCTAGTACAGCGGCCCAAATGTTTCATCTTCTAAGAAGACAAGCTATTAGAAATTTTAGAACACCTCTTATTGTTATTACTCCTAAGAGTTTGTTAAGAAATAAACATGCATCTTCAAATATTGATGAAGTTACATCAGGAAAATTTCAAAATATTTTTGATGATGAGTCAAATTTAACAAAAAAACTAAGAAAGGTAATTCTTTGTAGTGGAAAGATATACCATGATCTAAAAAAACAAAAAGATGAAAATAATCAAAGTGATGTAGCAATTATTCGGTTAGAGCAATTATATCCATTTCCTTATAAAGAAACTGAAAAAATATTAAGCAAATATAAAAATGCTTCAGAATTTATTTGGTGCCAGGAGGAGCCAAGAAATCAGGGAGCATGGTATGGTCAAAGACATAGATTAAATAGAGTCCTAGATAATGTTGGTTTAAAGAAAGAATTTAGATTGATGAGTAGGCCGCCATCATCTGCTCCAGCTGTAGGGCAAATGAAAATACATATTGAACAACAAAAAAGATTAATCGATTTAACTCTAGGTAAGGACTAAAAAATGAAGGAAAATATTTTATCGCCAACATACCCTGAATCAGTTGAAGAAGGCGTAATAGCTAATTGGAAAAAATTAGAAGGTGAAATTATTATTCAAGATGAAGTTTTAGCAGAAATTGAAACTGATAAAGTTGTTATTGAGGTGGTAGCGGCTAATGATGGCATTATGACTAAAATTTTCAAAGCTGAGGGCGAGGTAGTGAACAGTGGAGAAGTTATTGGTGAATATGAAGTTGGTGAAAGTGAATTAATTAAAGAAAAAAAATCCAAAAAAGAGCAAAAACCTAAAATAGAAAATAAAGAAGCGTTAATTAGTAATTCAGTAAATAAATTTGCTCAAGAGAATGAGATAGATTTAAGTCTTATAAAGGGCACTGGTAAATCAGGCCGGATTATCAAACAAGATTTATTGAATTATATTTCTAATAAAGAAGGAATAACAAAAGAAGAAGCAGTGAGAGAGACCAAAAGGATACCCATGAGCAGATTAAGAAAAACGGTTGCTGAACGTTTAGTGAATGTTCAAAGGGAAACTGCGATGCTCACAACTTTTAATGAAGTTGATATGACTGAAATAATGAAAATAAGAGAACAGAAAGGCGAAGATTTCTTTAAAAAAAATCAAATAAAATTAGGATATATGGGATTTTTTGTATCTGCTGCGGTTAGCGCTTTAAATGAATACCCTCAAGTTAATGCAAGTATTGATGGTGAAGACATTGTTTTCCATGGCTTTAAAGATATTGGAGTAGCTGTTTCTACTGATAGAGGATTAACTGTTCCAATTATTAAAGATGCAGATTTATTGAATATTAGCGATATAGAAAAATTAACACTAAAATACTCTGAAAAAGCTCGGGAAGGTAAGCTTACTATTGAGGAAATGCAGGGTGGTACATTCACTATTTCCAATGGAGGAGTTTTTGGATCACTTTTATCGACACCAATATTAAATGCACCCCAAACTGCTATTCTTGGAATGCATAAGATTCAAGATAGACCTATAGCTATCGATGGTAAAATTGAAATAAGACCTATGATGTATCTTGCCTTAAGTTATGATCACAGAATAATTGATGGAAAAGAAGCTGTTTCATTTCTTGTTCATATAAAAAATAAAATAGAAAATCCAGATCAACTCTATAAAGATTAATCAAATAAAAAATATTTTATAGATCATATCATTTGTAATTTAACTTCTTTTAAATCGTATTTTGATTGACTAGAGATAAAGTCAATTTTATTAGTTAGAAAATCAATTTTTAAAATTGATTCGGTTTACTCAATTGTCAGGGGGGATTATTGAATGAAGCCGACTAAAATATCGAATCCAGAATACTTTCACAAAGTAGTTGATTGTCAATGGGCTTGTCCTGCCCACACACCCGTTCCAGAATATATTCGGTTAATCGCGGCTGGAAGATATACAGATGCATATATGATTAATTGGGAGTCAAATGTATTTCCGGGAATTCTTGGAAGGACTTGCGATCGACCTTGTGAACCCGCCTGCAGAAGGGTTCGTGTGGAGGATGAGCCAGTTGCTATATGTCGACTAAAAAGAGTAGCTGCTGATTATAAAGGCGAAATAGATCATTTAATACCTAAGGCACCCGAGCAGAAAAACGGAAAAAAAATAGCCTTGTTAGGAGCTGGACCAGTTTCTCTTGCAGTTGCGCGAGACTTAATGCCATTAGGTTATGAATGTAAAATATTTGAAAGAGACCCTGTTCCAGGCGGATTAATGCGAACAAATATTCCATCATTTAGGCTTCCTGAAGAGGTTCTAAATGAGGAGTGTGATCGTATTATTAATATGGGAGTTGAGGTCCAATATAATAAAGAAATTAAAAGTTTTAAAGAGTTCTTAAAGGAAGACTTTGATGCAGTTTTTGTTGGAACAGGAGCACCAAAAGGAAAAGATCTAAATATACCTGGTCGAGAAGAATGTGATAAGAACATCCATATTGGCATTGACTTTCTAGCATCTGTTGCATTTGAACATGTAAAAAAAATTGGTAAGAAAGTCATTGTTCTTGGAGGTGGAAATACTGCAATGGATTGTTGTAGAACTGCTATAAGACTTGGTGGTAAGGATGTTAGAGTTTATGTCAGATCTCCAAAAGTAGATATGAAAGCTTCAGATTGGGAAATTGAAGAAGCTGAAATGGAGAATATTCCGATTTACGAAAACCATGTTCCAAAAGAATTTATTCATGAAAATGGCAAGCTTAAAGCTGTTGCGTTTGAAAAAGTAAAAGCCGAATATAAAGATGGAAGAAGAAAACTCATACCAACAGGAGAGCCTATTGAAATTGTTGAGTGTGATGATGTCCTGATGGCTATTGGTCAGGATAATGCTTTTGAGTGGATTGAAAAAGATATTGGTATTGAATTTGGTGAATGGGACATGCCAATTGTTGATCGAACAACGATGCAATCAACTTTACCTAAAGTTTTTTTTGGTGGGGATTCTGCTTGGGGGCCAGAGAATATAATAACGGCTGTTGCACATGCTCATCAAGCTGCAATTTCAATTGATTTATTTTGTAATAATAAGAGTCTTAAAAAAAGACCTCAGCCTCATGTTTTTCTTGAATCAACAAAAATGGGCTTACATGAATGGTCTTACGATAATGGTTATGCGGAAGTAGATAGATTAGCAGTTCCTCATGCTGACCCAAAAGTTACCTTAGCTGATAGAAAAGTCGAAGTTGAATTGGGTTATGATGATAGAATGGCATTTGAAGAGGCTGCTAGATGTCTAAATTGTGATGTTCAAACAGTATTTGAAGAAAAAAGATGTATTGAATGTGATGCATGTGTCGATATATGCCCAGAAGATTGTATCAATTTTATTCAAAATGCTGATGAACAAGAGTTAAGAGAAGATATTAGGGTACCAGCTCTTAATCTTGCGCAAGATTTATATGTTTCTAGAAAATTACCTACGAAGAGAGTTATGGTCAAAGATGAAGACCTTTGCTTGCACTGTGGCTTATGTGCTGAGAGATGTCCAACTGGTGCATGGGATATGCAAAAATTCTTTTATTTTGGGGCCCAGTCCCATGATGGATGCAAGAAATGACAAAAGTAAACGATTTTGTAATTAAGTTTGCTAATGTTAATGGTTCAGGGTCTGCAAGTGCAAACCTAATGTTTGCTAAAACTATTTTTAGAATGGGCATCCCTGTCAGCCCAAAAAATATCTTCCCATCAAATATTCAAGGACTTCCAACATGGTATGAAATTCGAGTGAATAAAGATGGTTATACGGCAAGAAGAGACGGTGTAGATTGCCTAATAGCTTTAAACCCGCAAACATATCAATCTGATCTTAAGGAATTAGTTAAAGGTGGCTACCTTATTTATGATAGCACTATGGAGAGGAGGTTTCCTAGAAAAGATATTAATGTTATCGGGATACCAATGGCCAGTATTTGTGCTGAGCATTACGATGACCCAAGACAAAGACAATTATTCAAAAATATTATTTGCTTAGGCGCTTTATCTGTTCTTTTTAAAATAGATATTTCTGTTTTAAAGGGCTTGATAAAAGAAGAGTTTCAAAAAAAGCCTAAATTAATTGAACCAAATCTACATGCACTTGGTTTAGGCCGAAAATATGCTCAAGAAAATTTATCTTCTGATTTTGATTTGCAATTAAAATTGATGCGCCAAAAAAGTAAGAAGATTATGATACAGGGTAATGAAGCTTCTGGTCTAGGCTGCATATTTGCAGGTGCTACTGTTGCTTCTTGGTACCCTATTACCCCGTCTACATCACTAGCTGAAGCCTTTGAAAAATATCTTCATATGTTTAGATCTGATTTAAAGGGTAATATTAAAGGTGCTGTTATTCAGGCTGAAGATGAGCTATCGGCAATAGGTATGGCTATAGGGGCTAATTGGAATGGCGCAAGAGCTTTTACCGCTACTTCAGGACCAGGTGTATCTCTTATGTCTGAATTTCTTGGTCTAGCATATTTTGCTGAAATACCTCTGGTTCTTTTTAATATTCAAAGAGGAGGTCCATCTACTGGTATGCCAACTAGAACACAACAGTCAGATATTTTATCTTCAGCATATGCTTCTCATGGTGATACTAAACAAATACTCCTTTTTCCTTCTGACCCTAGGGAATGTTTTGAAATGTCTGTCGATGCCTTTGATATAGCGGAAAGACTTCAAACTCCTGTAATTTTTATGAGTGATTTGGATATTGGCATGAATGACTGGGTGGTTGATGAATTGAGTTATAATGATAAACATAATTTTGATAGAGGTAAGGTTTTATCAGCTAAAGACCTTGATTCAATTGAAATGTGGGGAAGATATTTAGATATTGATGGTGATGGAATTCCATATAGAACTATTCCGGGGACACATCCAAGTAAAGGATCTTTTTTTACAAGAGGAACTTCGCATGACGCTTTTGCTGGATATACTGAAGATGGAAGAATTAATGCTGAAAATCTTTTACGAATTACTAAAAAATTCAATAAATCCACAAAATATTTACCTAAATCAATTAGAAGAAATGCAAAAAATAAAACTGATGTAGGGTTAATTTATTTTGGTTCTACGGCCCCTGCAGTAGACGAAGCAATAGATTATTTAAGTGAGGAGGGTTACAACATAAATAAGATTCGTATTCGCTCCTTTCCATTTGATAGGGTGCTTGAAAAGTTTATTAGCGAGAATAATCACTTATTTATTCTTGAACAAAATAGAGATGCACAAATGAAATTTTTAATTTCAAATGAGCTAGAAATAGATATAAATCAATTTGTTTCCATTTTAAATTTTGATGGAAGTCCATTGACTGCAAAGTTTATTGTTGATGAATTTAAATCAAAAGTTAAGAACAATAAGAAAATTGTAGCAAAAGTTAAGAGATCAAGAACAGCGGCGTAAAAAATGAGTTTTATAAAAAAACCAATAGCTAGACACCCTAATTTACCAAAAAATAAACTTGGTTTAACAAGAAGAGATTATGAGGGGGCTTTATCTACTTTATGTGCAGGATGCGGTCATGACTCGGTATCATCTGCTATTATTGAAGCATGTTTTCAATTATCTATACCTGCTCACAGGTTAGCAAAACTCTCTGGCATTGGATGTTCTTCGAAAACACCTACATATTTCTTAAATAAATCTCATGGTTTTAACTCCGTGCATGGAAGAATGCCATCAGTTGCTACTGGAGCTAATTTAGCTAATAGAGATTTATACTATCTAGGTGTATCTGGCGATGGTGATACGGCATCAATTGGATTAGGTCAATTTTGCCATATTATGCGTAGACGATTAAATATGGTTTATATATGCGAAAATAATGGAACATATGGTTTAACTAAAGGTCAATTTTCAGCCACTAATGACAAAGAATCAAAGAGTAGAAAAGGCGTAGATAACATGTTTGAGTCAATTGATCTAGCTGCTCTTGCTATTCAATTAGGAGCAGGATTTGTTGCACGTAGTTTTTCTGGAGATAAAGATCAATTGATACCTTTAATTAGAGCAGCGCTTAGTTATAAAGGTTTTGCATTTATAGATGTAATTTCACCTTGCGTTACCTTTAATAATCACGCTCAGTCAACTAAGAGCTATGAATATTTTAGAGAGCATAATGAAGCTGTTGGATTCCTTGATGTAATTCCAGAAAATGAAGAAATTTCTGTTAACTATGGAGAAGGGAAATCAATTGAAGTTAATGTTCATGATGGTTCAAAGATGGTGCTTCATAAATTGAATAAAAGTTATGATCCAGGTAGTAGAAGAAAAGCAATTGGTAAAATTAATGACTCACGTGACAAAGGAGAAATTATTACCGGTTTAATATATTTAGATCAAAACGAAGAAGATCTTCACGATACACTTCTTACAACTGAAAAACCTTTGAACCAACTTAAGAAAAAGGATCTTTCTCCAGGCCTTAAAAAGCTTCGCCAAGTTAATAAAAGCTTTTCTTAACCTGCTTTCGTATCAACTTTTTCATTCCAATCTTGTTGGCTAATCCATTCACTAAAAGGTGTAAGTTCAATTGGTATTTCTTTTAAAACAGGCGCCATATCAACTTTGAAAGGCTTATGATCAGATACATTATTAAATTTATAAAAATCTGACATACTTTCAATAAAGGCGTCTCTATTTTCAGATCGGCCACCTCTCATATCTTCATCAATTTCAGCAAAAAAGATATCATAAAGTCTATTAGAGAAATCAACTAAACTTAACTCTTCATATTTGATTGGTTTTCCAAAGTAACCTGACAGAAGATCGGCAACTCTTGGAGGAGTAAATACTTCTGGTCCACCAATATTTATATTCCTACCAATTAGGTCATCTCTATCAATGGCAGCAATCATAAATTTTGCTACATCATCAAGACATATCCAACTTGCTTCAAGATTAGGGTTGTGAGGATATGTATATAAGTTGTTATTCATTATATCTTCTCTGGCCCAATCAGTTAAAAGATTATCCATAAATAGAACTGGTTGAAATGTGGTAGTTTGGACTCCAGCTTGTTTTAAAGTATTAATCATTAATTTAACGCTATCATAGCCAGCTTGACCTACATCACCCAATTCCTCTGGAGGACCCCAACAGCAAGTATTATAAATAAGTCTTCTTACATTGGCCCTTTTTGCTGCAGAACCTACTGTGGCTGCGAAATCAAGAGCTTTATGTGATTCTTCAAATGAAGGTCTAGTATAGAAAACTGAATCAGCTCCTAAACATGCTTCATAAACTGAGTCCGGATCATTGTAATCAGCGCTAACCACTTCAATATCATCAAATTGACTTAATCTTTCAGGATTTCTGGTTGTTCCTCTTACTTCATATCCAGCTTTTTTAAGTTGTCGAACCTGGGCTAGACCAGGTCTTCCACTTGCGCTTAATACAGTAACTAATGTCATAATTTCCTCCTAACCAATTTCTGAAATATGCCTTACAGGATTAGTACCATCCCATTCTAAGGACGCTTTGTAAATATATGAATAAAAATTCTTTAATGAATCATTATTGTCATAAATTTCATAAAAATGGCCAATTTCTTTTCCTGGATCAAACCAAGAAAATCTCATTCCATTCCTATCACCAGCTCTAGCAAAAAGAACTTCTTTACAATCCTGATTTTTTAATTCTTCGCTTTCTTGTGCAAAGTCTTCAGCAATCCAAGCAACATGATGAATTCCATTATTATATGAATTTACCTTTGAGTGATCACTTATAAGTTCGATCATAAAGTTTTCTTTCCACCCATATGCAGATGAATGATCAAATTTTTCTTCAATACCATTAATTCGAGATTCGGAAACTTCTATATGCTCATTGCAATAAAAAGGCCCAATATTAAATCTTTTTGACCATTTTTCTGCTTCTGTGACAATATCTTCCACCCCATAAGCAATTTGTATAATAGGTTTGTTTGAATTGAACATATTATTAGGTCTTTTCTAAAAATTTTTTGACCGCTTCTTTGTGTTCTTTAGTTTTCCAACATTCCCTTAATAAAGCACTTTCACGTTCTTGTGCTTTTTCTAAGTCAACCTCGCTTCCATTAAGGCTTAAAAGTTCTTTTACCATTTTTAGCTGCGGTTTAGGATTAGCCCCTATTTCATCAGCCTTACTTATTGCCTCAGATAAAAGTTCATCTTCTGATGTTATAAAATCAACTAAATTAGATTCTTTAGCTTCCTCAGCTTTCACCAATCTACCGGATAAACACATTTCACTTGCTTTCCCAAAACCCATTCTTTGTACTAAAAAATGACTACTTGCCAATTCAGGCACTAATCCCATTTGAATAAAGAACATTCCAAACTTTGCCTTTTCAGACGCTATAATAATATCAAATGGTAAAACCATTGTAATTCCTATACCAACAGCTGCACCATTCACTGCAGCAATCATTGGCTTTGACTCCCTAATTAATTTGACCCAATTGACATGCTTGGGCATACCCCCACTACCTGATTGAGTATCATTACCTGGATCTTTTCCGTCTATTCTTGTTTGAAAAGTTTCTTCAATATCTGCACCTGCGCAGAAACCTTTTCCTGCACCTGTCATAACTATTGCTCCAACTGAATTATCTTTATTAGCTTCATTTATAGCTGAAGCAAGTTCTTCAGCCATGAAAGGAGTCCATGCGTTCAATTTTTTAGGTCTATTTAATGTAATTAAAGCTGAATTATTTTTCTTTTCATATAATATTGTTTCAAAGTTCATAGTTTTTCCTTTCAATATTAAAGTGGTGGATTTTTTTCAAATGTTGGTAGGTTTTCATCTACTGGATCCCAATGATTTGCAGTATCACTCCAAAAACTTGATTCTATTTTAAGCCAAGAAGAATCATCTAAACTACCAGCTTTTATAAATTTGACATCAGGTTGCTCTGAAACATAACTGATTATGGGTGAACCACAATTAGGACAAAAACCTCTATTTACACTAGATCCCTCATAACCAATTACAGAATAGATTTTGTAATCATCATTTATTTTTAAGCTTTCTGAAGGAATATAAATAATTGTAGCCTTTCCGCTACCTGTTGCTTTTTGACAATCTTTGCAATGGCAATTTCCCGCTGAAATTACATCTTCTTGTTTAAATTCGTATCTAATTTTCCCGCATAAACAACCGCCTTTTATCATTTTCTCTCCATATATAGATTTATTTTGCTAAATCATATTTTACTACACGATAATTTTATAATACATTCAATATATTTTTAGGGGCTAGATGTGAATCAAGAACAAATTGATCAACTCAAAGATCTAATAGATTATGAGAGAAAAAGAAAATCTCCTCCAAAGGATTTTCCTAAGCTCCCTGATCTACCTGGCAAACGCTACACAGACAAAGAGTTTTTTGATCTTGAAAAGGAATATTTGTGGAAGCAAAGCTGGTTACTTGCCGGGCATCTTGAGGAAATTCCTGAGGTTGGAAGTTATAAATTATGGGATAAGGCAGGACAACCTGTTATTTTGATTAGAAAAAGCAAAGAGAATGTAACTGCATTTTATAATATGTGTAGACATCGAGGTGCAGCAATAGTTTTAGATGAATTTGGCCAATCAGATAAATTAGTTTGTGGGTATCATGGTTGGACATATGATCATGACGGGAATTTGATTGGAAAAAGAGATCCAAAAGATTTCGTTGATTTTGACGATTCATGCAGAAGCCTTCACAAGGTTAAGGTTGAACTTTTAGGAAATTTAATTTTTGTGAATTTTGATTTAGATGCAGGAAGCCTAAAAGATAATCTTGGCGTAATATATGATGAAGTTCAAGAATTTCAATTTGAGAATTTAAGTCTCATTGATCACTATACTTATAAACTAAAATGTAATTGGAAAATTGCTTTGGAAGCAAACATGGAAGTCTATCATGTTCAGTCTATACATCCTGAAACTGTCCACACGGGTTTAGATTATACTGGAAATGTAAACACATTTTACCCAAATGGACACGGTAGAATGGTTGCCCCAAGCAGAACCTTTCCTGACCTTCCTGAAGTTGCTTTAAAAGCAAATCCTGATGCCCTTAAACAAACTAATGTTAAAAATGGTAAACCTTCTAAATATTATAAAAACCAAACTTATAAGGTTGAAGATAATAGACCAGAAATCGAAACATGTGGTTATATTGCAAGGACATGTACTCAATCCTATAATTTAGTTCCTAATTTTGTATCCCCTATGTCGGAAAAAGGTTTCCCAATCCTATTGTGGTGGCCTACAGCTATTGATGAATGTATTTTTGAAGTTTTTTGGGTAGCTCCACATTGGGGAAAAGGTAAAAGACCAGCAATTTGGGATATTGCGATTGATGGTTTCAATAAAGTTCTAGATGAAGACCTTCACTTTGGTGGTTGGATCCAAAAGGCAGTTGACTCATATGTTTTTGATGGTGTTCCTTTGAGCTATCAAGAAGCAAGAATTTATCATTGGCATGAGCAGGTAGATAAGATAATTGGTTTAAATAGGATTCCTAATGATCTTAAAGTTGAGCCTAAAATAACTGAAGAATGGACTCACCCAAACGATAATAAAAAAAGGCTCGAAGAATATCGTAATTTTAAAAATTCTTAAGCTTTATCTTTCAAATCGCTATCTATTAATACTGCTATAAGCAATGCTGGTTCATTGCCATTATTAACCCATGCATGATTTGTACCTCTTTGTACAACAACATTGAAAGGTTTTAGCCTAACTTCATCTTCGTCAAGTAATAGAGTTACATCCCCGTTTAATAAAATTATGTAATCAATAGTTTTTGTTTTATGCATTGCAGGGTGTCTTGATGTATCAACTCTCTCATGAGCTGCGCCCATTAATTCAAATGCCCTAGCAGTAGCTTCTTCAAGTTTTTCTCTTGGTATACCTTCAGGTGTTGGTTTGATAGCAAAGTATCGAAACTTTGTTCCATTTTCAGGGGGCGATAAAATAACATCGATATCGGCTCTATCTTTATCATCTAAAGAATTTATTTGCTCTCCATCAGTATTCCAAATTTCAAATAATCCCCCAACATCCTCACCTAATATTCTAGCAGGTGGACCATCAATAGAAATTACCGATTTTCCATCCTCATTATGACCAGTAATAATTCTTCTTAAATTTTCCATCTTTCTCTCCCTATTTAATAAATAGAATTTTAGGTAAAAAACCTGGTATAGGAAATAAAATAATAGGCTTAGTATCAAAAATAAAAGTTATCCACAGTATTATGTATAGAAAAGCTTTTTTTATGATCAATGTGTGTAACTTAAAGACAATATGAAGAAAAAACTAGTTGATAATGATTCTCAATAGTGTCAGTTTCTCCTCTTGGGTTTAATTAAGGGAGTTTCTAATGAATAAATCTATAAATTTTTTTGCTTTATCGCTAATTTTTTTGTCAATTACTAATCTTGCTTACGCAGATGATCATCAACCAATAGGCCCTGCAGCAGTAGAAATGCTAGCTTGTTCTTTCAATGATGGAAAAACTGTAAGTGATTTAAATAAAGTTGTTAAAGATTGGGATAAGTGGGCTGATAGGAAGGGCCACAAATATTCAGCTTGGTCAATGACACCATTTGCAGTAAGCCAAGGAATGCTATCATTCGATTACATATGGTTTGGATTCAGCCCTAATTTTGAAACCTGGGGAAAAGATATTGAAGGTTGGGTTCAAGAGGGCGAACAAACAATAGGCCAAAAATTTAATGAAGTATCTACATGTAGTCCACGCTCTTTATTCGCTGTAATACCAGCAAGACAAGTTGATTGGGATCAAGACACAACTAAGAATAATCCTTTTCAATTAGCAAATTGTAAATTTAGAGATGGTAAAAGCATGACTGATTTAATGAAAGCAGCAGGAGAGTTCAACAAATATATAGAAACAACAGGCGCTGATCCGCTTATTGCTATATTTGTTCCTGATGCTGGTAATGAATTAGATGTTGATTGGGATGTTAAACTTGGCGCAGGTTGGTCTAATTATGAAGAAATGGGAAAAGCTAAGCAAGCTGGTTATCAAACTGGTAATACGGTTCTTCAGGATACTTGGGGCTCAGTTTTAGATTGTGATAGTCCAAGAATTTACACAACAAATTTATTACGTAATGGTGATGAGTAATTAAGGAGAATACGATTATGAAAAAATATATAACTTTTGGATTTATAGCTTTTTTTGGCTTTAATAATTTTGTCTTTGCTGATGATCATTCATCTGACGAAGCAGAAGTTTTTAACCTTCAAGTTCAACTTTGTACTTTGAAAGGAAATACTTCAATTAAGCAATATGATGAAATGATCGATGATTATGTTAAATGGTCAAGAAAACATGATGTAGAATTATTTTTTGCAAGACAAACACCTTTATACCCACAAGATAGTTGGTTTGATGCAGGATATGATTTTATGGAACTTTTATGGTCAACGCATTCCGTCAGCGGTAAAGGTTGGGATAAATGGCTTGGTACTAGCGATGGACAAAAATTAAACGAAAAATGGCAAAAACTTGCTGATTGCAGAGTAAAGCAAGGCGCTGCTGCACCTTTATATGTAAACCAAGATGAAATTAATAAAGATAATGATAGAATTGTTGCATGGAATTGGTGTTCTTTAAATGAAGGCGTATCATACGAAGACTTAATTGCTGAGCATAATAGAAGAGCAAAAATTCTTGAAGAAGATTCATTAGGAATTATTGGCTGGGTAAATTTATTTCCAAGAATAGGAACTGATCAAGCTCCAGGCGATTTTGCGCATATTGCGGTTTATCCAAATGTTGAAGCCGCTCAAATATATCAACAAGCTCAATCTGACGGTGGTTGGAAAGATTATAGAGATTATCAAAAAGATTTTGCAACATGTCGCGGTGAAGCCTTTATGATTGAACAAGTAATTAATAATCCAAATAGTTAATAGGAGAATAAATATGAAAAAATTATTAACCTTTTTTCTTTTTGGATTTTTTGTCTTTTCTTTTGATGTCTACTCAGACGATCACTATGAAGAGCTTCCAAATGTTTCTAATGTTCAAGTTAATGTATGCAAACTTAAAGAAGGTGTATCATTAAAAGAATATAACTCTGTTACAGAAGATTATGTGAAATGGTCAAAAAAGAATAATGTTGAAACATTCTATGTTCGTCATTTTCCATTATTTTCTCATGCAACAGCTGGCAATCCGCTAACATATGATTTCTTAGAAATATTAGGCTCTACTCACCAAACTTCTGGTGAAGCTTGGGATTTGTGGTTAAACTCTAAAGAAGGTCAGAAGCTAAATGCACAATGGCAGGCTGCAGCTGATTGCTATCCGAAAATGGGAACAGGCGTTACTTTGTGGTCAGATGAAGATGCTTTAGCAAAAGCTGACGAAAGAGTTGCAACCTGGAATTGGTGTACTCTTAATGATAATGTTAGTGCTGAAGAAGTTTTACAAAAACATTCTGAAATGGCAAAAAATTTAGAGGGTAATGACCAAGGTATTATAGGATGGGCTGGTATTATTCCTCGGCTTGGAGGAGCAAGTGCACCTGGAGAATTTGCACATATTATTATCTTTCCAGATAATAAAGCATCGATGAAGCATCAAAAAACAATCGCTCAAGGAGGTTGGAAACATTACCGCGATTATGAAAAACAATATGCAACTTGTAGAGGAGAAGAACTTTATGATGTGCAAGTGCTTAATAGATTACCCCAATAATAAAAGGAAAAATTAATGAAAAAAAATATATTACTATTTAGTGCAGTATTTGCATTATTCTTAATTAGCAATTCTATTAATGCTCAAGACAATAAACTTGGAGCAGGGATTACATCAGATGCTGCTTTTGCAATTCAAGCAAATATTTGTAGATTAAATGAAGGTATTTCAATGGAGCGATATGAAGCTCTCAATGAAAGATATTTTGACTGGGCTAAAAAGAATAAAGTTGAAACATTTATTGCTCTTCAAACACCTCATTTCCAACATGGTGATTTTAACAATCCACCATCTTATGATTTTGTAGAATTTATGGCTGCTCCTTTCGAGACTCATGGAAAGGGCTGGGATAAATTAACGGAAACAAAAGAGGGTCAAGAAATACTTAATGAGTGGGGTGAGGTTTCTACTTGTTACATGAAGATGAATTCTGCTTATTTTAATTATGCAAATGAAGAAGCTTTAAATGAAGGGGATAGTCGATATGCTGAATGGAATTGGTGTAGTATTCGTGACGGTAAAAGCCCTGATGATTTAATAGCCTTTCATAATAAGGCAGCTTCAAGAATGAAAGAAAATCCAAATGGTGCAATTGGTTGGTTAACAATGGTACCCCTGCTCGGAGGAGCAAATTATCCAACTTTTGCTCACGTTGTCTTATTTCCTGATATGGAGTCAGTAATGCAATCTAAAAAAGTTGAGGCTGCAGAGGGTGGTTGGAGATTTCGAGATGAATATGAAACTGAATATGCTCAATGCAGTGACCCAATGCTAATGCATGAAAAAGTTTATAACAGACCAAATTAAAATTTTTATATAAAGGAGAAAAATATGAAATTTATTATAACTATTGCTTTCGCGTTTTTTATTTTAACGGGCAATGTAAAGGCAGCACCTTTACATGCATATTATTGCTTTAATGCTCTTGAAACAGCTAATAATGTTGTTAGTGCATTTGATGATTTTTTAAATTCATCTTCCTCAGATGGTATGTCTACTCATAGGCTTTATGCATTTCCATTAAACGGAGAGAACAATATAACTCATTGTATGGTTGGTGAACATTCAGGACCTGATCAATTCGAAAAAAATAACAATATTGTAAATGGTTCCGCAGAAGGCCAAGCACTTTTGTCTACATTAAATCAAAATGTTACTTGGGTACTTAATGGTGCTGGTACGCCTATTCTTTCAGCTGGTGAACAAGACCCAAATGCTCCAGTAGGAATTTTGATTGATATAAAAGCAAAAGATAGTGCTGCCTTTGTAAAAAGTCTTGGTAAGTTTCTAAGCAGTGCTAACCCAAATGGTAGTATTACTGTATTTGCAGATACATTTACTGGCGTTGATAATCGAACTCATTATGTTGTTATTAATGGTTCTTCCCTTGAAGAAGCCATGTCTAACCTTGATAGCTCATTAGCTACACCAGACGGACAAAATTATCTTCAAAGAGCTAATAAATTTAGAAAAGTAATGTCTCGTTCTTTAATATACTTGGTAAAGAGTTGGGAAAAATAAATTAAATAAAGAAACTTAACTTTTATAAAAAACCCTACTATCTTGGTAGGGTTTTTTTTTGGGGAAAAAATTGACTAATACTACATCATGGCCAAAACCAATTTATGCTTGGTTTTTTACTTCAATTCTTTTATTTGCCTATATAATTTCCTTTATTGATAGGCAAATGATCAACTACTTGGTTGTGCCTATAAAGGAAGACATGGGTCTCACAGATTTTGAGATTTCATTTATTCAAGGATGGGGCTTTGTGCTTGCTTATGTAATTTTTAGTATTCCTTTCGGAAGAATTGTTGACAAGGTAAACCGTGTAAAGGTTCTTATTGGGGGAATAATTATTTGGAGTGTAGCAACTGCAGCTTGTGGTTTTTCAAAAAATTCTTGGCAACTGGTTTTATCAAGATCTGGCGTTGGTGCAGGTGAAGCAGCATTAACTCCAGCTTCATGGTCAATTATTTCAGATCTTTTTCCAGTCGAAAGAAGAAGTTTTCCTATGAGTATATATTTAATGGGCCCATATATTGGTCAAGGTTTGTCATTACTTTTTGGAGCTCAAATTCTTAGAATCTATAATGAGCCTGTGACATTGCTTGAAAGTATAATTATTCAACCATGGCAAATAATTTTTCTTATTATTGCTGTACCAGGAATAATTTTAGGCTTGTTTATGTTTACACTGAAAGATCCGGAGAGAAAAGAAGGATTAACTGACGAAAAAGAAGAAAACGAGAGTATTAAAGAGGTTTTTTCCTATGTCATTAAAAATATTGGGGCTTATATGCCGCTTTTAATAGGATCAGCATTTATTATCGTTCTTCTATATGGAGTACAATCTTGGGTCCCTACATTCTTGCATAGAATTCACGGATGGGAGCATACTAGAATTGGAGACCAATACGGTCTTGTAGCATTGTTTGCAGGATCTTTAGGTGTTATATCCGGACCAGTATGTGAGAAGTATTTGACTAAATTAAATTTCAATCCACCTATTATAATTTTATGTATCATTACTGCAATAGCCTTAACAATCATTGGTCCTATAACTTTTTTGAGTTTAAATTCTGATATTGTTTTAATAGGAATATTCGTAACAAGTTTCTTCATCACTCTTCCCTTGGCTTTATTTGCAACATCACTTCAAAATATAACACCTAATCAATATAGAGGTGTCGTTTCTGGTTTATATGTCTTTACGGTAAATATTACAGGTTATGGATTAGGACCAATGGCAGTAGCATTTTTTACCGATAAAGTATTTAAGAGTGAAATGGCAATCGATCTTTCAATGGCTACTATGTTTTTAATTTGCGGCCCTATATCATTCTTAATATTTTATTTTGGAAGAAAGCCATTTGCTAGAGCTCTAGCTATAAAAAGCTCTTAAAAATATTTAATTTTCATTTCTTGTATAAGCATTTTCTAATAGAATAATTTTATAATTTTCTAAGGAGTAAAATGATGGCAAAAAGTGATCTTGATGAAGAAAAGTTGATGGAATTAACTGGTAAAGTTTTTGAAAATGTTTCAGCTGCAGGAAGTCTATTAGTTGCATATATTGGAGACCAAGCTGGAGTATATTCTGCCCTAGATGAAAACGGACCATGTTCTGCCGAAGCTCTTGCATCGAAAACAAATCTTGATGAAAGATATTTGTTAGAGTGGTTATCAGCAAACGCAGCTATGGGTTATATTACTTATCACGAAGCTAATCATCAATTCAGTCTAACTCCAGAACAAGCAGCTATCTTTGCTCATGAGGGTGAACCCACATGCATGCAAGGACTTTTCCAAGGTATTGTTGCTCAATATGCTACTCATGATGTTGCATTAGATGTCTTTAAAACTGGTAGAGGAAGACCATGGGAGGAACACCACGAGTGCTGTTTCTGCGGTACGGATAGATTTTTTAGACCTATTTATGTAACTAATCTCTTAGAAAACTGGATACCATCTCTTGATGGAGTAAAAGAAAAGCTTGAATCTGGAGCAACTGTTGCTGATATAGGTTGTGGATTAGGTTCTTCATCAATCCTTATGGCAAAAACCTTTCCTAACTCTAAAATATATGGATATGATTTCCATGAACCTTCAATTATTAAAGCAAGAGAAAAAGCAGAGATAGAAGGGGTCACTAATATAGAATTTGCCGTTTCTGATGCAAAAAATATACCTGAAAAAGGGTATGACTTTGCATGCATATTTGATGCTTTACACGATATGGGCGATCCAGTTGGAGTATCAAAAGCTATTTTAAATACTCTAAATGATGATGGCACTTTTATGCTTGTTGAGCCATTTGCTAATGATGAATTGAAGGATAATCTGAATTCACAATCTGGACTTTACTATTCTTTTTCAACTTTAATATGTGTTCCTACTTCAAGAGCACAAGAAGTTGGTTTACAGCTTGGCGCTCAAGCTGGTGAGAAGAGATTACGCTCAGTTCTTAATGAAGCAGGTTTTGAAAATATTGAAAGACGGTGTCTTGATATTGAATCAAATATTGTTCTGGAAGCTAAAGCTTAATTTAAGATAGTTCTCTAGCAATTTCCGAGGCAAAGTAGGTCAACACACAATCAGCTCCAGCTCTTTTGAATGATAAAAGTGATTCTTTGATGACATCATTATTTAGTAGTCCAGAGTCGACAGCATTTTTAAGCATTGAATATTCTCCACTTACTTGATAGGCAAAAGTTGGAACCTTAAACTCATCTTTGACAGCCTTGATAACATCGAGGTAGGGCATTCCGGGCTTAACCATAACAATGTCAGCTCCTTCTTGAATATCTAGCGCAACCTCATGCAAAGCCTCATTAATATTTCCAACGGGCATTTGATATGTGTCTTTGGTTTTGTCACCAAAAAATTTTGCTGACTCTACTGCATCTTTAAATGGACCATAAAACTTTGAACTAAATTTTGCTGAATAAGCAAGTATAAGGGTATTGATAAGACCATTTTGTTCTAGAGCATCTCTGATAATTTTTATTCTACCATCCATCATATCTGATGGTGCAATCATATCAGTTCCTGCCTTTGCTAAAATAATTGCCTGCTCTCTTAAAATTGGAAGAGTTAAGTCATTGTCAACATCTCCTGTTTCATCAAGTAGACCATCATGACCATGATCGGTATATGGATCGAGCGCTACATCAGCTATAATTAAAAGCTCAGGAAAACTTTTCTTAATTGAAGATATAGCCTGACAAATAAAATTATCTTCAATTGTAGCTTGGGAACCAGTTTCATCTTTCTTTTCTTCATTAATGACTGGAAAAACTGCTATAGATTTTATACCTAGATCGACAATTTTACCAACTTCATCAATTAATATATCAAGACCGATCCTATTTATTCCTGGCATAGTTTTAATTTCCTCAGTGCCAGATAAATTTTCTTTTATAAATATTGGTTGTATGAGATCTGATTTTGATAAATTTGTTTCAGCTAGCATTTCTCTAAGGCCAGAACTTTTTCTAATTCTTCGCATTCTTGTATCTGGAAATGTTCGTTCTATTTTCATTGTTCTTTAATTTTTCTATATTAGTTAGGGGTAGTTTTTAATGGTGGAGCCAGACGGGATCGAACCGACGACCTCCTGCTTGCAAAGCAGGCGCTCTCCCAACTGAGCTATGGCCCCACAAATGAATAAGCCTTTATAAATTAACAAAGCTATGATCTCAATAAAAAATTAACCCCTTAAAAAGACAGGAGAGTTATTCTGTGAGTCTTCTATTGAGAACTTGTACCCCTCTTCAGAAAAAGAAGCTATATCCTTTTCTTTATTTATTTTATTTTTTACTAACCACGAAGCCATATATCCTCTAGCTTTCTTTGCATAAAAACTAATTATCTTATATTTTCCATCTTTACCTTTATCCTTAAAGATAGGCGCAATAACATTTACATCATTAGATAAAGACTTAACTGAATCATAATATTCATTAGATGCTAGGTTGATTAAAGTTTTAGACTTCATTTTCTTTAATTCTTTTTCAATTTCTTCTGAAATATCTTTTCCCCAAAAATCATATAGATCTGATCCTTCTTTTGTTTTTAGCTTAGTGCCCATTTCTAATCTATATGGTTCGATAATATCTAAAGGTTTTAGAATGCCATATAAACCAGATAAAATTCTTAAATGTTTTTGTGCAAAGTTAGTGTCTTTTTTTGAAAAGCTTTCTATGTCTAAACCTTGGTAAACATCGCCTTTAAATACATAAATAGATTGTTTTGAATTATCTGAAGGTTTTTTTCGTGCTTTCCATGTTTGATATCTCTCAACATTTAGCGATGTTAGCTTATCACTTAATTTCATTAATTTAGATATCTCATTAGGATTCTTCTTCTTCAGCTCACCTATTAAATTCTTTGATTTATTAAGAAAAACAGGTGATGAGTAATCATCAATATTCTTCGATGAAGAGTAATCTAGTGTTTTTGCTGGTGAAAGAACAATTATCATTTCAAATCCTATTTTTAATATAATATATAGTGAGAATAATATGTTTAAAAGACTTTCTAGTAAATTCAAATTTTAGGGCTTTTTAACGCATATGTTGTAATTATCAACCACTATATCTCGTTATTCTCAAGATTTTTCAACTATATGTTGATTATCCTAAATTTTACAAAATTAAGAGTTGAAATTAGATACTTTATATATGAGAATCAGCTACTACTAAATTTATATTATTAAAAGCAATCTATCACTTTGTGGGGAGGAAACATTATGCTTTCAATTAGATATTTAACTATTTTTTCTTTCATATTAACAATGGGAATTACTTCTTCAATTAATGCCCAAGATGCTGAGTCTGTTTCAGACGGTCGTCTTGGTATTGAAGAAATTATTGTTACAGGTACTAAAAGAGATATTTCTCAACAAGATGTTCCTATAGCTGTATCAACAATTACTGAACAACAGCTTGAAAATACATTTAGAAATGATGTATTTGCGTTAGGTCAGCTTGCGCCGAATGTAACATTGACTCCTCAAAATGGTTTTAATGCCATTGCAGGTGGTATGCGAGGTACAGGTTTTATTTCAATCCTTGTTACTAAAGACCCGTCTGTTGGTATTGTTGTTGATGATTTTGCATTTAACCATGTTCAAGCTCAAGCAATTGAAATGTTTGATATGGAGCAGGTTGAAATTTATCGTGGTCCACAAGGAACATTATTCGGTAAGAATACAACTGGTGGTGCGATTGCTTTCACAACAAAAAAACCGGTTCTTGGTGAAACAACTTTTGATGTTGAAGCAACTTATGGTCAGTATGCTTCAAATGATGCATCAATTGAAAAAATAAGTGCAGCAATTAATTTCCCGATTGGAGATAAATTAGCTGTACGTATATCTGTTATTCAAGATGAAGAAGAAGGCTATTGGACAAATAGTAAACCATCTGGAAGTATTGTTTCATTTGGTGGACCAGGGTCAACAGCTTTATATTCTGAAGGCGGTCAAATTAATGATGTGGGCACTACTAAGAATGCTGATGGCACATATACATCAGTAGGTAATGGCGGTAAAATTGGTGGTAAAGATGTTCTTGCCGCTAAATTTAAAGTTAGATATGAGCCAAATGATTTCTATAGAGCAGATTTCACTTATGAATTACTTGATGATCAAGGCGATGCTCCTGCTACAGCCAACGATACACCTGGCGGCGGCGCAGAAGCTTATTTATTTCCAAATTTAGGTTTCCCTGGTTATAGGGATGGACCTTACCCAGGAAACCCATTCATTACCGGTGAATCTCAAACATGTAACACATTCACTTGTGTTGGTAGAGGTCACGAAATCGAAGTTGAAGGTGTTTATCTAACTCAAACATTTAATTTTGAAAATTTCACACTCAAATCTATTACAGGTCAAAGAGATCAAGATGAAATATTAAATAGTACATATACTGGTGAATCTTTTACTTCACTATATGATGCTGCGAGAAATACAAGAAGAGAGCAATTCCAGCAAGAATTCAGAGTAACTTCAGAATTTGATGGACCTTTCAATTTTGTTGCCGGCGCTGCTTACTATACTGATGATGTAGAGTTTCTTGTATATGGTAATCTAGGTTTTGTTGATCTTATTTCACCTACTGGTACTTCAGGGGCATTACAATTTGCTAATGTTGCTGAAATTCAGGCTTCTGGTCAGGATAGAACAAGTAAAGCTGTTTATATTGATGCCAATTATGACATTAGTGACCAATTGAAATTAACAGTTGGACTAAGACATACTGAAGATGAAAAAGACTTCTACAGACGTCAATATGCACCTGATGGAGCAAGTTTTGCTTTAATCTTTACACCTGATCAATATCTTGGTCCTTGGACTAATCCTTTAAATAAAGAAGATTTCGGTGTTGCTATCGATGATAATAAGGATTTTGAAGCTGATACATGGAGAATTGTTCTTGATTATGCAATGAACGAAAACACCTTAATATACGGAAGTATCGCAACAGGTTATGTTGCAGGTGGTTTCACAGAAACTTGTGGATCAACATTTACATGTAAACCTTATAATGATGAGGAAAATACTAATATTGAAATTGGTGTTAAGGCCGATCTTATGGAAGGTAGATTACGTTTGAATGCTGCTATTTTCCAAACAGAATATGAAAGTCTTCAAAGAGACTCTGTGAAAGTTCGTCTAGTTGGTGATACACAATTCC
Source organism: uncultured PS1 clade bacterium (assembly GCA_902608415.1). Lineage (GTDB taxonomy): Bacteria > Pseudomonadota > Alphaproteobacteria > MED-G09 > MED-G09 > AG-430-B22. Next base: position 50,610 of record CACLNZ010000002.1, on the reverse strand, counting down.
AAGAAACTGCTGCTGTTAACGAAGGTGAATCAACAGCAACTGGTTTTGAAATTGAAGCTACTTATGTTCCAACAGATAATCTTCGTTTTGATGGATTTGTAGGTATTCTTGATCATGAGTATGATGAATATGCACCTGGTATTGATGCAGGAACATTAACTGCTGGCGCACCTTCAGGGGTTACAATTAATCCTGATCTTTCAAGTCTTAGTGTTCCATTTTCTCCAGAATTAACAGCTGGTTTATCTGTAACATACTTCCAGGATTTAGCTTCAGGTGGTTCAGTTATATATAATTTAGGTTTCCATCATCGTGATGAATTTGAATTAAGTCCTCTACCAGCAAATGCTGCCGGTGGAACTGCTGACAATCCAGTTATTTTGCAAAAACGAAATACACAAGCCGAAGAAAGAACGCTTGTTAATGGTTTTGTTACTTGGGAAGTTAATGAAAATATAGCACTTACACTTTGGGGTAAAAACCTTACTGATGAAACATTCAGAGTATCTGCTAACCCAGTTGCTACACTTTGGAACTTTGCAAGATACGGAGCTCCAAGATCTATTGGTGTTAGAGCTAAATTTAATTATTAAAAATAATTATTAGTTAAATGAAAAAACCCCAGTTTAAGCTGGGGTTTTTTTTATGGAATTCCAGCTCCTGGAATATCAACTTGAAAATATTCTATTCTGCCTTCTTTCTTCTCTATACAGGATTGCATATCCGATCCCCCTGATGTGCAAACAAATAATGTTCTTCTATCTTTTCCTCCCAATACACAAGCGTAAGCATTTGTTTGAACGCTTATTTTATCAAGTATGATGCCACCTTCTTTTATTCGAAGGACTTCATTTGTACTTGGAGAGGCCATCCAAATAGCATTTTCTTTATCAAGACATATACCATCAGGAACTGGCGTATAGTCTTTCTCTATATTTGTTAAATCAGCCCATACTCTTCTATTTGATAATGATCCATCATCATTAATATCAAAAGCAGTTAATCTTGCCGCGTAGGTTTCACCTATTATTAAAGTCTTGTTGTCTTCTGTTATGATTGTTCCGTTAGGGAAATAGAGATCATTTGCAGCTATTACAGGTTTTTCATTTGGTCGAACAAGAATGAGATTTGTTGATTTGATACTTTCATTATTACGACTGTTAAAACCAAAATTCCCAATATACGCATTCCCATTCGCATTCACTATCATGTCATTACAATGAAAATTGGCATATTCAGAACAGTCAGCATATTCTGTTAATGCATTATCTTTATATGCTAAAACTTTTTGATCAATCATAGAAACAACAAGAAGAGTTCCATCAGGTAACCAACCTAAACCTGATGGCTGGTTAGGTACTTTAATGATAGTATTGCAGTTCCCTGAGAGGTCTGTAGCGTATACTTGATGAGTAAAAAAATCCGAAAAATATAATTTATCCTTATACCATCTTGGACCTTCAGGAAAAGTTAATCCATCAACTACAACTGTATTTTCTCTCATCACAGAGAAAATATAGAACAAAAAGTTATTGTTTTAAATTATTGTTTGAATTGTGATTGAGAAATACCAAAGAATTTTGAAAGTTTTTCTACAAATAAAAATATAGCAATTGAAGTCATTTCTCTCTCATATTGGATTCTATCAACTTTTTTTCTAAGTTCTGGTTCTTTAAAATCTATTATATCTTTATTTAAATTCATTTTTCTTTCCTAAAGTTTTTTTGGGTAACCTCACCTTGAAGGGTTGGGAGGGGGAAGGATGGTAAGATTACCCAATACCGTTTGCTTTTCAGCTAAATTTTTAAATCAGTTAATCAATGTTGACTGATTATCGAAACTATATAAAAACAGGTTGTATTGCTATAAGCACTGATGCGAATAAGAAAACCATTAGTATGTTTTTAAGTATTGACATTTTTTCTCCTATAAAATTATGTCAGTGAATTAATGTTGACTTATATATAGTGATCTCCTATATATTTATCAAATGAATTATAAAAATGTAGAGTATTTATAAAATGAATTTTAATAATCTTGATTTAAACCTGCTTGTTGTCTTTGATTCAATCTTTGATGAGGGAACAATAACAAAAGCTTCTGATAAACTTAATTTGTCTCAATCTGCTGTAAGTAACGCTCTTAATAGATTGCGTTATACAATGAAGGACGATCTTTTCTTTCGATCTGGCGATCGAATGCAGCCAACACCTGCAGCCTTAGAGTTTGTTGGTCCTATAAAAAAGGCACTGGAATTAATTGATAGCACATTAACACGTGAAGGTTTTAATCCAGCAGATTCTGAAAAAAGATTTGTTTTTTGCACACCTGATGTTGCTGCATCTAAAGTTGCCGCAAGGGTAGTTCAAACACTTCAAGAAGAAGCGCCAAAAATAAAAATAACAAATATTGCTTTGCAAAATGGCGTTTTAGAAAGATTAAAAAATCATGATATTGATTTTATCCTTGCCGCTGATCCGCACATGGTGCAGGAAATGGATTCACCTGTTGGACAAAGATTTGATGAATACTTTGATAGTTTTGAAGTTTATCGTGATACCTATCGATGCGTTGCAAGGAAAGGCCATCCATTAATTAAAAATAATAAGATAAGTTTTGAAAACTTTTTAGCTGCAGACCATGTATTTATTAGTATAGATGGTATCAGTAATAGCCCTGTAGATGTGACATTAGCGAAAATGGGAAGAAAAAGAAATAAAATGGTATCAGTGAATTATTATCAATCTGCAATTGAAATAGTTCGTGAGACAGACTGTATTATATCATTATCAAGTAATGTCAGCGCCCTAGTAAATAACAAAGATGAATTTGATGTAGTTTCTCTACCATTTAAATCAGAAGAATTTTCAGTGAAAATGATATGGAATAAAAGATCTACTGATGATCCAGCAAATGCTTGGATGCGAAGTGTTCTCTTTGGGGTTAAAGACGAAGTGTTCCTATAAAATTTTCAATATTTACTAACTAATAATAATTTCATTTTATCTCAAATTTCATGACATAATAGTTCTGTCGAACTAAAGTAAAATTAGCATAGGGAGTGAATTTTGAAAAAAGAAACATATAATGTTGTTCAATGGTCAAGCGGCAATGTTGGTAAGGCTTCAATCATTGGTATTAATAATAGAAAAGATTTAAATCTTTCCGGTTTAATAGTTTCTGATAAAAACAAAATCGGGATGGATGCTGGAGCCATTATTGGCATTGAAGAATTAGGGGTAAAAGCTACAAATAATATAGATGAATTTTTAAATGCAGATTTAGATATCGATTGTATTAATTATACTCCTTTAGCCTCGTTTAGAGTTAATGAGGATCCAGATCTTGATAAAAATAATATAATTAAAATTTTAAAAAGTGGAGTTAATGTAGTTACAACCGTTGGTTTTCTTTTTCCTAAAGCATTTGGAGAAGATTATTTAAATGAAATTGAAAGTGCATGTAGAGAGGGCGGAGTAAGCTTGCATGGAACAGGATATAATCCTGGTTGGCTTGCTGAGTTGGTCCCTCTTACAATGACTGGGATGTCTCAGGAAATTAAAAAAATAATTGTAAGTGAGAGTTCAGAGTTTTCTTATTATCCTTCAAAAGAGATCGTTATTGATGGGATGCTTATGGGCAAGACTATGGAAGAATATGAAGTTGAAGCTGAACGCTATGAGGCGTGGTTATCAGGTTTATTTAAAGAAGCTATTTATCTCATTGCTGAAGGAATAGGTGTGGAAGTTTTAGATGTTGAAGAAGATTTAAAACTGGTTACTGCTGAAAAAGATTTTGAAATTGCTGCAGGTAAAATTGCTAAAGGCACTATTGCTGCACAAAGACGTAAATGGACAGGAAATTGCTCTAATGATGTTACAATTATTCAAGAGGCAATTTATAGAGCGAGCGAAGATTCAGCGCCAGAATGGAATGATCCTGTAGGTGTTACTGTAGAAGTTGAGGGTGTACCACAAATGAAAGTCTCATTCAGTCATGACTGGAATGATGATCCTCTTATTTCAACAGCTATGCATGGGGTAAATGCGATACCTTATGTCTGTGATGCTGAGCCAGGATTTGTTTCTTTTCTTGATCTTCCTCTGATATCTTTAAAAGTAGGTTCATGATGAAAATGAGTAAAGGAGTCTAAATATGGATGATAATTTTTGGTTTATTCCAATAGGTCTTGGTTTTTTATGGTTAGGACTACAAATTTTTTGGGTTTCAGGATTACCAAGACAGCTTAAGTCTGGAGAAACTGCAACCGCTGAAAAAGGCTCACAAAAAGCCTTCATGCTTTTTTGGTTCGATCAATATGCATGGATAGGTATTAGCTTATCAGTCATTGGTATTATATTTGTTATTTTAGGAGCGTTATAATGGCATCGATCACTTTATTATATGCTGGAATATTAATCTTACTATCCGTTCTATTGGCAAACCAGGTCCTTTATGTTCGTTTAAGAGGAGATAAAGAACCAGAATGGAGAGATAATACAGTTCAAAGAGTGCAATCTAATTTTATCGAAAATGTACCACTTTCTTTATTTCTTCTTTTTCTTATAGAGATATCAGGTGTTCATCCACATATTGTTCATACAATGGGAGGTCTACTTGTTATCTTTAGGGTATTACATGCATGGGGAATGAGCAGAAGTCCTGGAGCTAATTATCCTCGTTTAATAGGTGCTCAAGGTACATTTCTTTTAATGAGTATTATGGGGTTTACCGCTATTGTGATTAGTGTTTTAAGTCTTTAGGCGTAATAAAATCTATTAATTCATTTTGTTTGCTATATAAGTTTTCCCAATTACCATCTTTAATTTTTATAACAGCAAGAGCTGCTGTGGGATATTTGTGATTTATCTTTTCAAATTTAGGATCGATAGAGTTTTTTTTGACTAATGACAACGCTAATTGATGAATCCCAGGGTTATGACCAACACATAGTATATTTTCTTTATTAATTGAATTTTGATAGATAATATTTATCATTTCATCAGAAGTAGCTAAGTATAATTTATCAAAATAGTAAGTTTTAATTTTAGGTAATATGTTAACCAAATAATTAGATGTATTTATTGTTCTGATAGCATTTGAACAAAATAAACTCATATTAGTATAATTTTTTGCCAATAATTCAGCTATTTCTTTTCCATCTAATTTTCCTTTTTCAGTTAAATCACGATTAATATCTTTTATACCTATGCTCGCTTCCGCATGCCTCCATAATATCAAATGAGAATCCATATAATAATTTTATACAAAAATTGTATTTTAGTAAAAAAAGTATTTGTTTTTCTAACAAAACTTGTTATGTGATTCACATAAAAAAAAATAACAAATTTTTTGTTAGAGGTACGAAATGTTGGGAATGAATTATAAATATTTAATCTCTACTTTTATATTTTTATTGATAATATCCTCATCAATTCAAGCAAATCAGGAAATATACGGACGATTAGATATAGCAATTTCTAATATCAATAAAGGTAAGCAGAGTTCAAAATCAGAAATAAAATCTCATGCATCAAGAATTGGATTTAAAGGATCAGAAATTTTTGATAATGGTTTATCAGCTATTTTTCAATATGAATTACAAAATGACCCTATTGATTGGGATCCTGCATTTAAGCAAAGAAATAGTTTTGTAGGATTAAAGGGAGCTTTTGGAAAATTTATTGTAGGAATGCATGATACACCAGTAAAACAGTCTCAAGCTAAAATTGATTTATTTAATGATACATCCGGAGACATCAAAAATATTTTATGGGGTGAAAACAGGAGTCAAAAAATTGTTCAATGGACAACACCCTCGCTAAGAGGATTTAAAGTTAATCTAATGACTATATTGGAAGATAGTAATGAGGGTTTTTCATTCTCGATAAATTGGTCAGGTAAATTTATAATTAATGATACAAATTTTTCATTAGCATTTGATCAAGATGTGCCTCAAAAAGGATATTACTTTAATACAACTAGAATTACTGCATCAATTCCTATTAGTAATCCAGTTTTGATTGGATTCATATGGCAGGAATCAAAAGATAGCACAGGTAGATATGATGATGATGGTTATATTGTTTCATTAAAATTAGATTTTATAAAAGAATTACCTTTGAAGTTTATGTATGGAGAGTCAGATATGATTAGATCTGGAGGAGAGCTTTTGGGTATTGGATTTGATTACAAAATAGCTAAACCAGTTAAGCTTTATGTAAATTATGTAGAAAAAAATTATGATAATATAGAAAAAAGCACAGAAGAAATAATGTTTGGTATGCAATATAAATTTAATTTTGGTTTATTTTAACAAGTTATAATGTTTTTGGTTCAGTTCTGGAGTTAAGGATGAAAAAAAGTTTAAAAAAAGTTCTGTTTGTATCTTTATTAATATCTCCCTTCATTTTACCACAAGAGGGTTATGCAAATGATCAGATCCGCATCGTAGGTTCTTCAACTGTTTTTCCTTTTTCAACAGCTGTCGCTGAAGAATTTGGCAGATCAACCAAATTTAAAACGCCTATAGTTGAATCAACTGGATCTGGAGGCGGTATGAAGCTTTTTTGCTCAGGCATTGGTTTTGAATATCCCGATATAACTAATGCTTCAAGAAAGATAAAGCAGAATGAATACAATACATGTTCTGAAAATGGGATTAGGATTATAGAAGTTAAAGTTGGTTATGATGGAATTGTCCTAGCTAATTCAAAAAAAGGTACTTTGTATAATTTGACAACCCGAGATATTTATCTTGCCTTAGCAAAAGAAATACCAGTTAATGATAATGATTTAACTTTAATAGATAATCCAAATAAGACTTGGAAAGATGTTAATGCAGAGTTACCGAATATAAAAATAGAGGTTCTTGGGCCACCACCGACTTCAGGCACAAGAGATGCTTTTGTCGAACTAGCAATGGATAGTGGAGCAAAATCTTTTACTGCTTTAAAAGACCTAAGGAGTAGCTCTAAAGAAGGCAAAGGTGAGTTTAAAAGAATTGCAAGAACTATAAGAGAGGACGGCTCATATATTGAAGCTGGAGAAAATGATAATTTAATTGTTCAAAAGCTTGAAGCTAATCCAAATGCTATAGGAATATTTGGGTATAGTTTTCTTGAGCAGAACTCTGATAAATTGCAAGGTTCCAATGTTAATGGAGTTGAACCAGAATTCGAAAAAATACTTTCTGGAGATTATGTAATTTCTAGATCTCTATACTTTTATATTAAAAAGAATCATATAAGGATTAAACCTTCATTATTAAATTTTGCGAAAGAATTTACAAGTGAGGGCGCTATGGGGTTTGATGGATATCTTGCAGACAAGGGCTTAATTCCTTTGTCTGAAAATGAGTATGAAGAAGTAAAAATAAATACTATAAACCTAGTTGAGCTTGAACTTTAAGTCTCTTTGAATTAAGAGGTTAGATATTAATATAGATATAATCATAAGTTTAACTGTAATTACTTTAATTGGATTACTATCATTTCTATTTTTTAGGAATCGCGCACAATCTCTTCTTATTCAGGGTAAGCCCCTAAGATCAATGCCAAACTATCATGGTCTATTTGTAATTTTATCTAGTTTATTGCCTTGTATCATATTTCTTATTGTATTCATTTCTATTGATGGCTTTATTAAGGGAGTGATTATTCAGAATCACCTACCAAATTCATTAATTTTGTTAGGGCAGGAGGAAGTAGATTTCTCAGTAAGTATTCTTAGAAATAATATTCATAATTTGCAATCGATCCTATCTTTGGAGATTTTATCGACCGATTCAGCAAATTCATTATATAATTATTATTTCTTTTATAGAGCTGGATTTTTAACCTTAATAATCTGTATCACTACTTTCTTAGCGTATCTTGCTGGTAAAAAGCTTAATGTTAGATTTGATGCTAGAAGAAATGTAGAAAAAATATTAAAGTTTATTTTCTTTGTTTTTTCCATAGTTGCTGTTTTGACTACTTTTGGAATTATTTTATCTTTAATTTTTGAAACAGTTAGATTTTTTTCGCAAGTTAGTTTTAGTGAATTTCTATTTGGAATTCATTGGTCTCCACAAACAGCTATTAGAGAGGGTCAAGTTGGGTCATCTGGAAGTTTTGGAGCCATCCCAATATTTACAGGAACTCTTTTAATAACTGCCATATCTATGTTAATAGCTGTTCCTTTAGGTTTATACTCAGCTATTTACTTATCTCAATATGCTAGACCTAAAGTAAGAAATTATTTTAAGCCAATTCTTGAAATACTGGCTGGAATTCCAACTGTGGTATATGGTTTTTTTGCTGCACTATCCGTTGGTCCTTTTATTAGGTCTACAGGAGAAAGTCTCGGCCTTACAGTTTCAACAGAATCTGCATTAGCTGCTGGTTTGGTTATGGGTATCATGATTATCCCTTATGTATCGTCATTATCAGATGATGTTATGACCGCAGTGCCTGAAAGTTTGAGAGACGGCTCTTTAGCTTTAGGCGCTACTAAGTCTGAAACTATAAGAAAAGTAATATTTCCTGCTGCTTTACCAGGAATTGTTGGAGCAATATTGCTTGCAATATCAAGAGCTATAGGGGAAACAATGATTGTAGTTATGGCGGCTGGATTGGCAGCAAATTTAACTGCAAATCCTCTTTCTGCTGTGACTACCGTTACAGTTCAAATTGTTACTCTATTAGTTGGCGATCAAGAGTTCGATAGCCCTAAGACCCTTGCTGCTTTTGCTCTAGGTTTAGTTTTATTTTTTATAACTTTGGTATTGAATATCTTAGCTATGGTTACAGTTAGAAAATATAGAGAAAGATATGAGTAAAAATATTAATAGTATGATGTTAAAAAGACAATCAGCTGAAAAAAGATTTAGATTTTATGGTCAAGCATCTTTAGCGATAGCTTTGATAATGTTAGTAGTCATTATTTCTTCTATGACTTATCGATCTATTCCAGCATTCACAAACTACGGTTTAAATCTAAGTATTAATTTATCTAAAGAAAATATTGCTCAAGATAATATAAATTATCGTCGTTTAATTAGAGATAATATTTCTTTATTAGATTCTGGTTGTGATGATAGGAAATGCAGAAAAGAGTTTTTGAGATTATTTTCATCTGGTGCTGCATATGAACTAAGAGATACAATTGAGAATGATCCTTCCTTAATTGGAAAAGATTTTAGTAAGTTTATCCTTTTCTCTGATGATGCTGATTTATTTTATAAGTTTGGAATTGATAATAGTTTACCAGAGAGTGAGAGAAGGTTGAATGATAGAGAAATAACTTGGCTTAATGGATTCAAAGAATTGGGCCTAGTTGAAAAAAGATTTTCAACAAACTTATTTACAAATGGTGATAGTCGAGAACCTGAAATTGCAGGAGTCCTAGGAGCTGTTATTGGATCTTTATTAACTATTTTAATAACTTTGATAATTAGTTTTCCTATTGGCGTCCTTTCTGCAATTTATTTAGAGAGCTTTGCTCCAAAAAATAAACTTACTGATTTTACAGAGGTAAATATTAACAATCTCGCGGCAGTTCCTTCAATTGTTTTTGGCTTACTAGGACTTGCCTTATTTATCAATTTTTTTGGTATGCCTCGATCAGCTCCTTTAGTTGGAGGTTGTGTGTTGTCTCTTATGACTTTACCAGTCATAATAATAGCTACACGCGCATCTCTTCAATCTGTACCTCCATCAATTAGGGAGGCTGCACTTGCAGTGGGAGCTTCAGAGATGCAGGTTGTATTTCAGCATCTGCTTCCAGCTGCTTTACCAGGAATTTTAACAGGTACAATAATAGGTTTAGCAAGAGCTTTCGGTGAATCTGCTCCCTTACTTTTAATAGGAATGGTAGCATTTGTTGTAGATATACCGGGGTCATTTACTGATCCTGCAACGGCTTTGCCCGTTCAAGTATATCTTTGGGCGGATAGTCCAGAAAGAGCTTTTGTAGCAAAAACTAGCGCAGCGACCTTAGTTTTGATATTCTTATTAATAATAATAAATTTAGCTGCAGTAATTTTAAGGAAAAAGTATCAATTAAAATGGTAGATGGCACAGAAAATGATATTAAACCAAATGGAAATTATTCTTCGGATAATAACCTTTTAATAGATTGTAAAAATGTTGATGTTTTTTACGGAGATAAGCAGGCATTATATAATGTTAGTTTAGGAATCAATGAGAAAGAGGTCACATCTTTAATTGGACCATCAGGATGTGGAAAATCTACTTTTTTAAGATGTCTTAATAGAATGAATGATGTAATCGATTCATGCTCAATTTCTGGAAATATAACAATCAACGGTGAAGATATTTATAATCCAAATATAGATGTAGTGGAATTAAGGTCTCGTATAGGAATGGTTTTTCAAAAACCAAATCCATTTCCAAAATCTGTTTTTGACAATGTAGCTTATGGACCAAGACTGCACGGGAAAATTGCTGATAAGGATGAAATGTCTCATAAAGTAGAGGCAAGTCTTGTTAGGGCTGGTTTATGGGATGAAATAAAAGATCGTCTAAACGAACCTGGAACTAGCTTATCAGGAGGTCAGCAACAAAGATTATGTATTGCTAGGGCAATAGCCGTAGATCCTGAGATTATTTTAATGGATGAACCTTGCTCGGCACTTGATCCAATTGCAACAGCTAAGATAGAAGAATTAATTGATGAATTAAAAACAAACTATACAATAGTAATTGTTACTCATTCTATGCAGCAAGCTGCAAGAGTTTCCCAGAGAACCGCTTTTTTTCATTTAGGGAATTTAATTGAGGTAGGTGATACTGAAAATATTTTTAGATCACCTGAAAATGAACAAACAGAAGCCTATGTAACTGGGCGTTATGGTTAGGATAGAATATGACTGAACATATTGTAAGTTCTTATGATGATGACTTAAAAGAGATATCAGATGGTGTGATAAGCATGGGTGGTGAAGTTCTCGGAGCCTTAAATAATATTGAAACTTTATTAAAGAATAACGATCATGAATTGGCACAAAAAATTATAAAAAATGATCTTATAATTAATGATCTTGGTCAATCAGTTGAAAATAAGGTTTTTAATATACTTGCTTCGAGACAACCTATGGCTATTGACCTCAGGATAGTATTTTCGGCAGTTAAAATTTCATTATATTTAGAGAGATGTGGTGATATGTGTAAAGGAATATCTAATCGCGTATTAAAAGGCGACCTTAATGAGGCACAATCACCTGAAACAATTAGCCTCTTAGTTAATATGTGTTCAATGGTCCACTCTAACTTAAGGATTGTTATGGAGGATTATTCTAAAAAAGAGTGTGAAAATTCAGTTAAAGTTTGGAAATCTGATAGCGAAATAGACTCATTATATTCTGAAATATTGATGGACATACTTAACTCCATTAAAACAAACCCTGATGCAACAGATGCCTTAGTTCCACTATTATTTATTGCTAGATATCTTGAAAGAGTTGGTGATCAAGCAACTAATGTGGCTGAGGAAACTTATTTTGTTGTTACCGGAGAAGATTTAGAAGGTTTAGAAAAAACAGAAGTTGAGAATGAAACAACCTTTTAATCTATAATTTAATATATATTTCTATCTAAAAATTATTAATTTTGGATACAGGCATTCTCTTATTTAAAAGTTTGTTCTTCTTCTTTTTCTTTTCAAGCGGCTGATAAGCTACTCTTGTATGTTCAGCGCAATAAGGAGAGCCATTTTCTTTGCGGTTACCGCAGAATCTGAAATCATCATCTCCAGGTTCGCCAATAGGCCATTTACATACTTTTTCATTTAAGGATAAAATATTAATTGGTTCACCATCAGATGTTACTGCTGGCTCAGGCATAACAAGTGGTTTAACATTGTCATTAATTCTTGATCTTGAGCTTCCAGGGTACGAAGACTCTCCATAATCAATATGTTCTCTATGCCTTAACCTACTTTTTGGTTTTGTAGGACTAGCTCTACCAGCTAAACCTAACCTATGAACCTTACCAATAACGGCATTTCTAGTAACATCACCAAGTTCTCTAGCAATTTGACTAGCACTTAAACCTTCTGCCCATAATTTTTTAAGAATTTCTACTCTATCATCCGTCCAAACCATTTTTCACCCTTTTTTTAAGTATATATGGTATGCTAAAAATAACTTTGGCACAAGATATAGATTTATATTTTCGTTAAAAATTGTTGTTTTTTTTAGAAATACAGCTAATATAGATGTTGATATTCTATTATTATAAAGATTAAGTTGAAAAATGGATGAAAATGAAAATTATCATTGGAGGGAGCCAAGAGTTCCCGGAAGTATAAACTGGTATGGGTTATGGACCTTATACAAAAAAGAAGTTTATAGGTTTATTAAAATCTTTTTTCAAACGATTGCAGCTCCAATAGCGACTTCACTTCTTTTTATGGCAATATTCACTATTGCATTGGGTGATTTGAGACCAGATGTAAATGGCGCACCATTCATTGAGTTTTTAGCTCCGGGTTTAATAATGATGTCTGTTCTTCAACAGGCCTTCGCTCATACTTCTTCATCTTTATTAATATCAAAGATACAAGGAAATATAGTCGATATTCTTTTGCCTCCTTTAGGAGAGATAGAATTAAATGTTGCTATCTCATTAGGAGGAGTAACTAGAGGGGTCATAGTTGCTGTAGGTGCAATTTTTTGTATGTCCTTTTTTGTAAATTTTAACTTCGTAGACATATGGGCAATATTCTTCTACTTAATTTCTGGGTCACTTATGCTTTCATCAATAGGTATAATAACAGGTATATGGGCAGAGAAATTTGACCATTTAGGGACAATAACAAATTTTATAATTGTACCTTTATCTTTTTTATCGGGAACATTTTATTCAGTTAAAAGAATGCCCGAATTTGCCCTTTATTTAATTGAATATAATCCATTTTTCTATGTCATTGATGGTTTTAGATATGGTTTTGTTGGCAATGCTGATGGCGATTTGATCTTTGGGGCTATCTTCCTAACAATATTGAATCTAATCTTAATCATAATAAGTCACTTCCTTCTTAAAAGTGGTTGGAGGTTGAAGACATAGAAAATAAAGAGTATGAAAGCTAAAATTTTAGTTTGAGGTACACATGATCGAAAATCTAATGGATACATATAAGAGATACCCAATATCCTTTTCGAAAGGCGAGGGCTCTTGGCTGTATGATAGTGATGGTGGAAAATATTTAGATTTTGCAGCAGGTATTGCCGTTAATGTTTTGGGTCATGGTCATCCAGAAATAAAAAAGGTAATGCATGAGGCTATTGATAATGTTTGGCATGTTTCGAATCTATATCAAATTCCGGAACAGCAAAAATTAGCTAAAAAATTATGTGATATAAGTTTTGCCGATAAAGTATTTTTCTGTAATTCGGGAGCTGAAGCTGTTGAAGGGGCAATTAAAACTTCAAGGAAATATCATTTTGAAAAAGGTGATAAAGATAGAACAGACATCATTACTTTTAAGAATGCATTCCATGGAAGGACTCTAGCTACTTTAGCAGCTGGAGCAAATCCCAAGCATACCGAAGGGTTTGGACCGCTTCCTTCTGGTTTCGTAAATATAGAGCTATCCCAAAAACAATTGGAAGAAAAGATCTCTAATAAAACAGCTGCAGTACTTATTGAGCCAATACAAGGCGAGGGGGGAATAAGGATTACACCGAAAGAAGACTTACAAATGATTAGAGATCTAACAAGTAAACATGGCGTATTAATGATTCTTGATCAGGTTCAATGTGGCTTAGGAAGGACTGGGGATTTTTTCTCGCATGAGTGGGCTGGAATTGAACCAGATATAATCACTCTTGCAAAAGGTTTAGGAGCAGGTTTTCCAATAGGAGCTATATTGGCCTCAACAGATGCATCATCTGGAATGGTCCATGGCTCTCATGGGTCGACTTTTGGTGGTAATCCGCTAGCTTGTTCAGTAGCGCTTAAAGTTCTTGAAATTATTGATGAAGAAAAAATCCTTTCAAATGTTAAGTCATTATCAGAATTTCTATTGGCGGGAATAAATGACATTATAGAAAATCATAAGGATAAAATTACTTCAGTCAGAGGAAGAGGTTTTATGCTTGGTATAAAATGTGAAGTCGAAAATACATTGATAGCCGAAACCGCTCTAAATAATGGTTTATTATTGGTTCCAGCTGCTGACAATATAATTAGACTGTTACCCCCTTTGAATACTGAGAAAGATGATATTGAGCAGTTTTTCAACTTACTAAATATCACACTAGAAAATTTACCTAGATAGAAATATAATAAGAAATGACTGAAACAAAAAAAGATTTCATTGATCTTACCCAATTCAATAAGGATGAACTTATTTTCTTAATTGAAGATGGAATAAACAAAAAGAACATGTCATCGAAGAATGGTATGGCATCTGTTGATGAAGATGCATGCGCAAAAAATAAAATACTAGCAACAATTTTTGAAAAACCTTCTACAAGAACAAGATTTTCATTTGAAACAGCAATGTATCAATTAGGTGGGAAAACTATTTATGCAAATATGTCTGATATGCAATTAGGTAGAGGAGAAACAATTGATGATACTGCAAAAGTCATTTCAAGATATGTTGATATTGCAATGTTAAGAACAAATAAGCATTCGACTTTAGAAAATTTTGCAAAAAATGCATCAATACCTGTAATTAACGGGTTAACCGATAAATCCCATCCCTGCCAAGTTTTAGCTGATTTAATTACAGTTAAAGAGAAGATTGGTGATATCGAAAATAAGAGTTATGTATGGTTTGGTCCTGCAAATAATATGTTAACAAGTTGGATACATGCCGCACAAATTATTGGTTTTGAATTAAGAATATGTTCACCAAAAGATTATTCAGTAGATAATAATTTGGTAAGTGGTTTTCCAAATATAACTACTGATCTAGATCCTAATGATGCTGCCAAAGATTGTGATTGTATAATTACTGATACTTGGTTCTCTATGGGAGAAGATGATAATGATCAAAAAAGAAAAATTCTTGAACCGTATAGAGTAGATGCTAACAAAATCTCGATGGCATCTTCAGATGCAATTTTTCTTCATTGTTTACCTGCTCATAGAGGAGAGGAAGTTGACGCCGATATTATTGATGGAGTCAATTCAGTAGTTTGGGATGAAGCAGAAAATAGGGTTCACGCACAAAAAAGCATTATTAGGTGGTGCTTGAGTTAAGTTTTATTTCCAAAAAGAACGACTAAAAATAACAAGAAAAGTTAAAAATTCTAATCTCCCAGCCAGCATGCCAAAAGATAAAACCCACTTTGAAAATTCTGGTATCTCTTCGAAGCTGTAAGCTGGTCCAATTAAATTTCCAAGCCCTGGTCCAACATTTGATATCGATGTAGCAGCTGCAGATACTGATGTTAAAATATCCAGACCAGATAATGAGAGAAGAAATGAAATAATTACGAAAGTTACGAAGAATATAAATAAAAATGTCATAACAGATTCAACGATCTCTAAAGTTAAGTTTTCACCATTATATTTATGATTTGTCACACGATTTGGACTTATTAATTTATTCATAACCTGCCCAGAATTTTTTAATATGACCTGTAGTCTGAAAACCTTTAACCCGCAAGTAGTTGAACCTGCACAGCCTCCAATAAATGTAATAGCAAGAAACACGATAATTGCTGGCGTTCCCCATTGATCATATGATGTTGAAGTGTATCCAGTGCCAGTTAGAATTGATGTAACATTGAATATAATTTGTCTAAGAGGAATCTGTAATTCAAAATTATTTTGAACCAATAAAAAAACTGCGATTAAAATGATTGCTAAGAATAAAGTTTTAAAGAAACCAGTTACTTGCTCATCTTTAATCAACGCTAAAGGCTTACCTCTAAGTGTTTTGAGATAAAGAACAAATGGAAGGCTAGAGAGAATCATGAAAAGAATACAAACATATTCTATTGAGAAATTATTATAACCCCCTATTGATTGAGAATTAGATGAGAAGCCACCTGTAGCAATAGTTGTCATTGCATGATTTGCAGAGTCGAAAAAAGATAGACCGCATACCCAATAAAGTGTCGTACATATTGATGTTAATAAAATATATAAAAAAATTATTTCGGTAGCTAAATTTGCTGTTCTCGGCATTAGTTTTTCTGTCGAGTCAGAGCTTTCCAATTTAAACAACTGCATACCACCGACGCCAAGACTAGGAAGAATAGAAATAGCACTGACAATTATACCAATACCGCCTAACCACTGTAAAAGGCTTCTCCAGACAATTATGCCTTCTGAAGTACTTTCAATATCATCAATTATTGTAGAGCCAGTAGTTGTTAATCCTGATACAGACTCAAAAAATGCATTAGTTATACCTGTAACATTCGTTGAAAGAAGAAAAGGAACAGAAGAGAAAATTGATAAAACAATCCAGCTTAAGGTAACAAGAAGAAAAGCACTTTTTGTATTTAATTCACTTTTATTCCCTCTTGATACAAGAAAGAACATTAACCCAACAAAACTAGTGATAATTGAGCTGATAACAAAATTATCCCATCCAGAATTATTATAGATCAGATCAACTATTGCTGGAACAAACATAGTTGCAGACAATCCTAGGAGAAAAAATCCCAAGACTGATAGAACGGGTCTTATATCAATTGTTGCAATATTCATTATATTATTATTTTAATTATGTTTTATACTCATATACTAAATTAATATAGTTTTTTAGGATCGCTTAAAAGATGGCAGAAAAGAAAATACCAGATTTATTTCCTGATACAACAGAGACAACAAATGACTTTGATGGAGCACCAGGACAAAAAGCTCAGATTTCTGGAGTGCTGCCGGGTCAAATGATCCGCTCGATGATTGAAAATGGTGAAATTTGGTCTCAAGGAGAAATAAATGATGAACAAATTCAACCTGCGAGCCTAGATTTAAGATTAGCAGATACAGCATATAGAATTAGGGCAAGTTTTTTACCATCAGGTGGTTCTGTGAATAGAAAATTAAAAGATTTTGCTCTACACAGAATTGATATTACAGATGGCGCCGTTCTTGAAACTGGTTGCGTATATCTTGTCCCATTAATGGAGGCTTTATCCCTTCCAGAAAGAATAATTGCTGTTGCAAATCCTAAAAGTTCTACTGGAAGAATAGATGTTTTTACAAGATTAATATGTGATGGAACTCATGAATTTGACAAAATACCAAATGGTTATAAAGGCCATCTTTGGCTTGAGATTTCACCTAGAACTTTCCCAGTAATAGTTAGAAAAGGTTCACGATTAAGTCAAATGAGATTTAGGCGAGGAAGACCAACAAATTCTGATACTGAGCTTAAGAGATTACACTCAGAAGACAATATTGTTTATGATGGAAAGGTTAATATATCTGAGGGCCTGGCATTATCTGTTGATCTAAAAGGAGAGGCCACAAAAGATATAGTTGGTTGGAAAGCAAAGCGGCATGCTGGTTTAATAGATATAGATAAAAAAGATGCCTATGATATGGAAAAGTATTGGGATCCTGTTTTTGCAACTGAAGGTCAAAGAATTATTCTTGATCCTGGAGAGTTTTATATTTTATCTTCATCTGAATCTATTGCTATACCTCCAAGTCATGCTGCTGAAATGGTACCGTTTAAACCATCGGTAGGTGAATTCAGAGTTCATTATGCTGGTTTTTTTGATCCAGGTTTTGGTCACAATTCATCAGAAGGTAAAGGGTCTAAAGCTGTTTTGGAAATTAGGAGTTGGGAAGTACCATTCATCCTTGAGGATTCACAAATTGTTGGAAGATTGATTTATGAACGACTTCTAGAACTACCTGAAAGGTCTTATGGATCGTCAATAGGCTCTAACTATCAGAAACAAGGCTTAAAACTCTCGAAGCACTTCAAGCAGATATAATATTTACTCATTGCTCATATTATAGGTTGATATTTCTACGGCATCTTCAGCATTAGAATATTCTAGGTTTGTATTTATATTTTTACTCTGAAAATTCTTATGGTTTCTTACATATTCTAGATAATCTGTTGATTTACCCCTTTTACCTACTAATGCTTCAATGAGACTCCCAACATTATCTGCAAATACAATTGATTGATTTTTTAATAAACCTCTTTTTTCGATTAGCTGAAGATCTCTTTTGTATAAATCTTTCCAATGATCAATAAAAACAAGATCGAATTCATATCGTAGTGTTGGGATTATTTTTTCTGATGGTCCTTCTATAATAATAACTTTGTTTTTTAGGCCAGAAAATTCGATTATTTCATTTGCGATTTTGGCATAATGTTTACTAATTTCTATGGAAATGACTTTACCTTGTTCCTCAAGAGTCTTGGCCATCAATATGGCTGAATAACCGCAAAAACATCCAAGCTCTAAGATAGTTAGATTTGATCCTAACTTTTTAATTTCATCTGTTAAAATTTTGCCTTTAACATCTCCAACATTCATCAAAAATCTTTTTCTTTTTGCAAATTCATCCATTGTATTTAGCACACTATCGGGATCATTCTTTTTTGCATTATTTAAGACATAGTTTCTAACATCAGAAGCCAAATCTTCTCTTTTTAGAAACAATTCTAGCAGTCTCTCTTTAATCATACGCATTAAAAAGCCGATATTTCTAGGTTTGAAAAAGATCAAGTTCATGACATTCCCTTTTGATTTAATCAGAGTACTTAGTCTTGATTGTATATTTAATTGATGCTGATTCAAGATCATTAATTTCAAAGTTTTTTTCAAGTAACTCTAATAAGCGTAACTTTTCATTAGTGAAGTTTTCTTCAACCATCATAATCTCTACAGATAAAGCATATGCGATATATTTATTTTTTTTATCTAAAGCCTGGTCAATTAATTCTATAATTGTCTCTGGATCATTATCGCCACTTAATAATTCAAAAAACATACTTAATGTTTTTTCTAAGTCCTCACTATTATAGTTTTTGAAGATTGGTAAATTATTGATACAAGTCTGTATAAATTGCATCTCTTTGTTTGATATTTCCCCATCTATTGCAGAAGATAGAGTCATGCTATAAATAAGAGCATCGTTTGGATTTAATAATGTCATGAATAAATCAATAATATCTGTAGCCCAAGAAAGCAAGTCATGGCCTTTCGAAGAGGCAAGAAAAATTTTAAAGCGCCTTGAAAAGTCAGGTTCCAATAGTGCCGTGTTTGAAACTGGTTATGGAGCTTCAGGTTTACCTCATATAGGTACTTTTGGAGAAGTTGCTCGGACATCAATGGTTAGGCATGCTCTTAAGGTATTAGATAAAAGCATCGAAACAAAATTAATATGTTTTTCTGATGACATGGATGCATTAAGAAAAGTCCCAGATAATATTCCAAATTCTGAAATATTATCTGAAAATTTAGAAAAGCCATTATCAGATATTCCTGATCCATATAATAAATTTTCAAGTTTTGCTGATCATAATAATAATTTATTAAAAGAGTTTCTCGATCAATTTGGTTTTGAATATGAATTTGCTAGTGCAACAGATTATTACAAGAATGGTAATTTTGATAAGACATTATCTAAGATCTTAGAAAATTATGAAGCAATTATAAATATCATTTTACCAACGATAGGTGAGGAAAGAAAAAAAACTTATTCACCTTTTCTTCCTATTTGTCCGGACACTGGACAGGTGCTCCTCGCAAAAGTTTTAGATTATAATACCAAAGAAAAATCAATTTTATATGAGCATCCAAATACGCAAGAAGAAAAAGAGACATCCATTTTAGGTGGTAAATGTAAATTACAATGGAAGGCTGATTGGGCAATGCGTTGGGTTGCATTAGATGTTGATTATGAGATGGCAGGAAAAGACTTAATTGAATCTGTAACTCTTTCAGGAAAAATATGTAAGGCAATTGGAGGTTTTGCTCCAGTTGGTTTCAATTATGAATTATTTTTTGATGAAAAAGGTGAAAAGATATCCAAATCTAAGGGTAATGGTATTTCAATAGATGACTGGCTTAAATTTGCTTCAAAAGAAAGTCTCATTTTATATATGTATCAGAATCCAAGAAGAGCAAAAAAACTAACATTTGATGTTATTCCTAAAGCTGTAGATGAATATCAAAGTTTTTCAGAAAAATATCCTAACCAAGAAGCAAAAGATCAATTAAGTAATCCTGTTTTTCATATTCATGACGGTAATCCAATAATAATTGAAAGTCCGGTTACATTTTCACTGATTTTAAATCTCGTTAGCGCCTCTCAAGCCAGCAGCAAAGAAGTAATCTGGGGTTTTATAAAGGGATATTTTGACGATATTACTGAAGAGGCCAGTCAATATATTGATCAATTAGTTGTTTTCGCATTGGAATATTACAAGGACTTTGTTTTACCTACTAAAAAATATCGTAAACCAGAAAAACAAGAGATTGAATATCTTAAAACTCTTAAAGAAAACCTTCTAGAGATGGAAAATGAAACTGATCCTGAGAAAATTCAAACTATAATTTATGATATTGGAATGAATAGTCATTTTGATTCTTTGAAGGATTGGTTTTCTGCTTTATATGAAATTCTTCTTGGACAAACGCAAGGACCAAGATTGGGTTCATTTATTATCCTTTATGGTGTTAAAGAAGTTATTGATCTCATTGATAAGGCTATTCAAAGTAAGCTCTAATTCTTTTATTCAAATTTTTTTACGCCCTCAACCATATTAGTCATTCCTGATCCTCTCTTAAGAGGTTTTTGCTGACTTTCATGATATTTCCATCCCGTCAGCCAAGCTATTTCAAAAGTGGCAACAATTTTTCCATCTTTGGAAAAATTATCGATATAAATTTCATACATTCTATTCAAAACATCTTTTCTTAAGACTGATTTATTCATTCTTAGAAGGGAGTTTGTTTCCCCAAGGTTTTTTAAGTCGGTTAATAAATTTGAGGGATGTTTATAATAGACAGAATGACGATCAATATCAGCAACTGGTAGAGAAAAATTTATTTCCTGCATTAATGAAGCTAAAGCTTGTAACTCACCAAAAGGACTTACTCTTGGACTCATTCCTCCGCAAATCTCCTCCTCGGCTTTAATAAAAGAATAATTGAGTTCTTGCAGAGTATTTCCACAAAACATAGAGGCTATAAATAAGCCATTTGGCTTTAGACTTCTTAATGTTTGATAAAGAATACCCGGTACATCATTTGCAAAATGAAGATTAAAGAAGCTCATAATTAAATCTAATGATGACTCTTTAAAGGGTATTAACTCTTCATCGTAGATAATATTTGTTTTATTACTTTTTCCAAGATTTCCATAAATTACATTTTTTACATTCTTTGGAAATTCTATTTTTGATCCTCGAAAACCAAACGCAAGAGACTTTTCAAAATTTTCATTAATGAGTGAAATTCTCTCAACAAAATCATTTTGATAGTCTTTGAAAAAGATTTTTTCTTCGAAATTGTTTATATTTTCTTTTTCTTGCCTAATCTTTATAAGTCTTCTGTTGTGCATCAAATAACTCTTTTTATTAAGAAATCTTGAATTTAATTACCAATTTACCATATTATAAGCATAGAGGATGAAATGAATATTATAATTTATACTGGACCTATGTGCCCTTATTGTGAAAAAGCGAAGGCTTTACTACAAAGTAAAAGTTTAGATTATCAAGAAATATATGTTGGCGATAATCCAGATCTCATGATGGAAATGATTGAAAAAGCTAATGGAAAGCGGTCCGTTCCTCAAATTTTTATCAATGATACGCATGTAGGTGGTTATGATGATTTATATGCAATTGATAGAAGTGGTGATCTTGAAAAGCTTTTATCATGATTAAATACTCCCTCATTTGTGACCAAGAACATAATTTTGAAGCTTGGTTTTCTGACTATGATACTTGTGAAAAACAATTAGAAAAATCTTCAGTCGAATGTCCTCTTTGCAGTTCAAAAAAAATTAGCAAATCAATTATGGCTCCGAATATCCCTTCTAAATCTAATCAGAAAGCCCCTAAAAGTGATGTTAAGAAAGTTGAAATGGTTATGAATAAGATCAAAAAACACGTTAAGGAAAATTATGAATATGTAGGTGATAAATTTCCTGATGAAGCTAGAGCGATGCATTATGAAGAAAAAGAACAAAAAGATATTTATGGCGAAACAACAGTTGAGGAAGCAAAAGACCTTATAGAGGAAGGCATTAATGTTCAGCCTTTACCATCTTTAAATCCCAAATCTAAGAATTAAGATTTAATAGCAGTACCAAGATAATTTACACTTGTATCTTCGGATAAATACCAACTATCGTAAATAGGGTTATATTTCATTCCCATAATATCTGTAATATTCAAACCGCTTGATCTAAAGGTTATTTTTAATTCCTCAGGTGTAATAAATTTTTTCCAATTATGGGTACCTTTAGGCAACCAACCAAGAATATATTCTGCACCAACTATGGCTAAACCAAAGGACAATATATTTCTATTTAGTGTGGCAAAGAAAAGTAGCCCATTTTTTTTCAATAATTTTTCACAAGACTCAATAAATAAATTTAAATCTGCTACATGTTCTATAACTTCCATATTTAATATCACATCAAATTTCTTCTTACCCAATGCAAGTTCTTCAGCAGTTGTAATTTTATAATCAATTTCTAAGTTTTGTTCTTCAGAATGCGTTTTTGCTACATTGATATTTTTATCTACAATATCAATACCTGTAACATTCGCTCCTAATCTTGACATTGGTTCAGATAAAAGACCACCTCCGCAACCAATATCTAAAATATCAAGGTTTAAAAAAGGATTTTCTAGATCGGACTCAATTGAAAAGTGTTCAACCAATTTATCCCTAATAAATTCAATCCTTTTAGGGTTAAATTTATGTAAGGCTTTAAACTTTCCCGTTGGGTCCCACCACTCTTCTGCCATTTTTGAAAATTTTTCTTTTTCTAAAGGATCTATGGTTGTATTCATCTTAATTTCTTCTTCACTTATGCTTGCTCCTATGAGTCCTATACATTATCTATTACTTGTCCAGCTTATATAGAGTAATCTATATAACTAATTAAGGATAAATTTTGAAACAATTTTGGAGATCATGATGTCACGTATCGTTATGAAATTTGGTGGAACATCTGTTGGAAGTATTGATAGAATACAAAATGTCTCAAATATTGTTAAATCAGTATATGATGAGGGACATGAAGTTGTAGTCGTTTTATCCGCTATGGCTGGAGAAACAGACCGTTTAATCAATCTCACAAAAGATATTTCTGATGACTTTAGTCCTGAAGAATACGATGTCGTTATTTCTTCTGGAGAACAAGTAAGTGTTGGTTTGCTCGCAGCAACACTGAATGAAAATGGGATAGGTGCAAGTTCTTGTTTAGGATGGCAAATTCCTATTTTGACATCTAATGATCATAAATCTGCAAGAATTGAAGCTATAAAATCAGAGCTTATCAATAAGATTCTTGAAGACAAAAAAGTATGCGTTATTCCTGGCTTTCAAGGCATTACATCAGAGGGACGAGTTTCAACTCTAGGAAGAGGAGGCTCTGATACATCAGCTGTAGCAATTGCTGCAGCCATAAACGCTGATTATTGTGACATATATACTGATGTAGATGGCGTATATACAACTGACCCGAATAAAGTACCTGAAGCAAAGAGACTTGATAAAGTGTCATATGAAGAAATGTTAGAAATGGCATCTTTGGGAGCTAAAGTTCTTCAAACACGATCAGTTGAGACTGCTATGACAAATAATGTTGCTTTAAGGGTATTATCTAGTTTTGCTAACGAAAATAAAGAAGGTGCTGGCACTATTGTTACAGAAGAGGATGTTATTAATGACCAACGTGTTGTTACAGGTATAACTTCAAGCCTCAATGATTGTAAAATAACTTTAATAGGCGTAAGAGATAAACCTGGTATTGCTGCTAAAATATTCTCATCTCTTTCAGAAAATAATATCAATGTTGATATGATCGTACAGAATATTTCAGAGAGCTCTAGGACAACTGATATAACTTTTACAATACCTAAAGATGATTTGTTGAACGCAGAAAAAATTATGGAACAAATTAAAGGCGATGTTCCATATGAAAGTTTATTGACGGATAGCAATATTTCTAAAATTTCCATTATTGGCGTTGGTATGAGAAGTAATGCAGGTGTAGCCGCTAAGATGTTCAGTATATTGTCTGAAAATAATATAAATATTGATGTTATTTCTACTTCAGAAATTAAAATATCAATTCTTATTAGCAAAGAGCAGGCTGAAAAAGCTGTTAATATGCTTCATCAGTCATTTATATTAGATAGGTAGATTTATCTGATTTTGTTTGAAAGGTAACTAATGAATAATCCTTATGGGATAGATATTAAAAGGCACAAGACAAGAAAAATATATGTCGGAGACATGCCTGTTGGAGGTGATGCGCCTATTAGCGTTCAATCAATGACAAATACTGATACGCGTGATATCAAATCAACAATAAAACAAGTATTAGACTTAGAGGATGCAGGCGCTGACCTCGTTAGAATTTCTTGTCCTGACGAAGAGTCGTCAAAAGCTCTAAAAGATATAGTTGATCAAACAAATGTTCCTATAGTTGCTGATATTCATTTTCATTATAAAAGAGCAATAGAAGCAGCAGAATCTGGCGCATCTTGTTTAAGAATTAATCCAGGTAATATTGGATCTATTGATAGAGTTAAAGAAGTCGTTAAAGCTGCTAAAGATAATGATTGTTCAATTAGAATAGGAGTTAATGGCGGATCTTTAGAAAAAAATATACTTGAAAAATATAAAGGGCCTTCGCCAGCTGCAATGGTTGAGAGCGCATTATTTCATGAAAATATTTTAAGGGATTTAGATTTTAATAATTTTAAGATATCCGTAAAAACTTCAAATGTTTTACTTACAGTTGAGTCATATAAAGAGTTATCAAAAGTAACTGATGCTCCTCTTCATTTAGGCATTACCGAAGCTGGGGGATTAATGGATGGCACAATTAAGTCTTCCATTGGTATTGGTCAACTTTTGGCTCAAGGAATTGGCGATACATTAAGGGTCTCTTTATCTGCAGATCCAGTTGAAGAGATAAAAGTTGGTTTTAGTATTTTAAAAAGTCTTGGATTAAGACATCGAGGAGTTAATATAATCTCGTGCCCTTCATGCGCAAGACAAGGTTTCGATGTTATTGGTACAGTAAAAAAGCTGGAAGACCGTTTAGCGAGCATTTCTGAACCGTTTACAATTTCTATAATTGGTTGTGTAGTTAATGGTCCTGGTGAAGCCACTATGTCAGATGTTGGATTTACTGGTGGTGGAAATAATAGTGGAATGCTTTATGTCGATGGGAAACAACTTGCAAAACGAAATAATGATGAGTTAATTGACTCAATTGTTAGTGAAGTTGAAAATAAAATAAAACAAAAATAAATAAAGACATTAATAAATATGACTCAAATACCACTAGATAAATTAGAAAGTATATTAGATAGATCAAGCGAGTTAGAGAAATCTCTAAGCAGTGAATTATCCTCAGAAGATTATGTAAAGTTCTCAAAAGAGTATTCAGAAATTGAGCCTTTAAAAAATGCAATTGTTGATTGGAAGAAATTTCAAACAGAAAGTGAAGAATTGAATGATATTATAAATGATGACTCATCTGATCCTGAAATGCTCGATCTTGCAAAAACTGAATTAGAAGAATTAAAAGAGAATATATTACAAAAAGAAGAATCCATTCAATTAATGCTTTTGCCTAAGGATAAGGCTGACGCTAATGATGTTATTCTAGAAATACGTGCAGGAACAGGGGGTGACGAAGCAGCTATCTTTGCAGGAGACTTATATAGAATGTATCAAAGATACAGCGATTTAAATAAATGGAAAACACAGATAATGGGTTTATCGGATGGCGATGTTGGTGGGTATAAAGAGATAATTTTATCAATTTCTGGAGAAAATGTATTTTCGAAATTAAAATTTGAATCTGGTGTTCATAGGGTTCAAAGAGTTCCTGCAACTGAGTCAAGCGGAAGAATTCATACCTCTGCTGCTACTGTAGCTGTTTTACCAGAACCTGAAGATGTTGATGTTGATGTCCAAGATAAAGATATCAGAATTGATGTATTTAGGGCTAGTGGCCCTGGAGGGCAATCAGTTAATACAACTGATAGTGCAGTGAGAATCACACATTTACCAAGCGGCATTGTTGTTAGTCAACAAGATGAAAAATCTCAACATAAAAACAAAGCAAAGGCTATGAAAATTTTGAGAGCAAGATTGTATGAGGCAGAAAGAGATAAACAGCTTCAAGAAAGAGCAGAGGATAGAAAAGGTCAGGTCGGATCAGGCGATAGATCTGAAAGAATTCGTACATATAATTATCCACAAGGGAGAGTAACCGATCATAGAATTAATCTTACCTTGCATAAACTTGAAACTATACTTGAAGGACAAGATTTGATCGGCCTTATCGAAGCCTTGATAACAGAAGAAAAGGCGCGTCAGCTTTCTCAGCAAAACTAAAATGCTTTTATCAGAAATTCATAAGAGTACCAAAGAGAAGTTTGATGCATTCAATATTCAAACAAGTGAAATTGATTCAAGGGCTATAATTAAAAAGATATTAGATCTGAGTGATAAAGATTTTATTATTGATGTTAAAATCTCATTATCAAACAAAGAAAGTGAATATCTTTCAAAAGTAGTTTCGCAACGCTTATCTGGAAAACCACTTAGTAGGATTTTTGGAAGTAAAGAATTCTTTTCTATGAAATTTGATATAAATGAATTTGTTCTTGATCCTAGGCCTGAATCAGAAATTCTTGTTGAAAAAGCTCTCGATCTAATTCAAAAAAATAATTTAAAATCGATATTAGAGCTAGGAGTTGGCTCTGGCTGCATTATTGCTGCAATACTTAATAATTCGATAGGAACTAAAGCTGTTGGCATAGATATTAGCGAGCAAGCTATTATGACTGCTAAGTCTAACTTAATCAAAAATGAAATTAAAAATTTTGATTTAGTATTGGGTGATTGGGGATCATGTCTTGATATGACATTTGATATTATAGTTTCAAATCCTCCTTACATTAAATCAAATGATATAAAATATTTAGCTAAGAATGTGAAAGATCATGATCCTTTAATTTCTCTTGATGGTGGTAATGATGGATTAGATTGTTACAGAGTTATTGCTAATCAAAGTGCTTCTCTTATTAAAGATAAAGGTTATACTTTGGTTGAAATTGGTCATGATCAGGCTGAAGGTGTAGAAAAAATATTCGAAAATAATAACTTTTTACTTACGAATAAAGTCAAAGATTATAGTAAGTTAGATAGAGTTTTGATTTTTGTTAAAAAAAAAATAAAAAAATAGTGGAAATCTAATTTTCTAGAGGCTAGTGTCTTTCTTGCTAAATGAAAATAAGCTAATTCCAGTAAAGATTAAAAAGTTTTTATAGAAAGATAGCTCTTTAGTATTAGATAATAATTAGGAAAGAATTTATGTTCGAAATAAAAATGGTAATTTCCCGTGGTTAGACCCCCAAATAATAATTCTAGAAGAAGAAGAAACAACAACAGAAGACCTAATGGAAGAGGAAACGGTAATCTGGATTCTTCAGGTCCTTCAGTAAAGGTCAGAGGCTCAGCAAGACAAGTTTATGATAAGTATCTTTTATTAGCTAGAGATGCGAAATCTTCTGGAGATAATATCCTTTCGCAAAGCTATTTTCAACATGCGGAACATTATGCCAGAATATTAATTGAGAATGGTAAATTTGAAATTAACTCATCTAATAATTCTAAAAAAGATGAAGTGCGTAAAAGTGAGCAAGAAAAGAAAACAGATAATCAATCAAATGATGGTGTTGAAAAAGCTTCAAATGAAAATGGATTAGATTCTATTGAGACTGAGAAAGTTTCGAAAAGTGAAGATTTAGAATCATCAGCTGAAGAAATCTCACAAAATTAATAGATTCTTTAAAAATAATACTATTTTAGCTGCTTAATTTAATTAAATAAAACAACCCCTTATAAGTTTATATTTCAGATTAGAATTTTAAGTTTTTTTTTATTTAAAAAATGTTAAA
>CACLNZ010000002.1:0-20000 GCA_902608415.1 uncultured PS1 clade bacterium | reverse complement strand
TAATAAAAGCAAACCCGGTGAACTGAAACATCTAAGTAACCGGAGGAAAGGACATCAATTGAGACTCCGTTAGTAGTGGCGAGCGAACGCGGACCAGGCCAATGCTTTATTCAAACTGGATTAGAACCATCTGGAAAGTTGGGCCATAGTAGGTGATAGCCCTGTATAGAGACAGTTTGTTTAGAGATTCGAGTAGGACGGGACACGTGAAATCTTGTCTGAACGTGGGGGGACCACCCTCCAAGCCTAAGTACTCCTTAACGACCGATAGTGAACAAGTACCGTGAGGGAAAGGTGAAAAGAACCCCGACAAGGGGAGTGAAATAGATCTGAAACTGTATACTTACAATCAGTCGGAGCCCGTAAGGGTGACGGCGTACCTTTTGTATAATGGGTCAACGACTTAATCTAGCAAGCAAGCTTAAGCCGATAGGTGTAGGCGTAGCGAAAGCGAGTCTTAATAGGGCGATTAGTTTGTTGGATTAGACCCGAAACCGAGTGATCTAGCTATGAGCAGGTTGAAGGTGCGGTAACACGTACTGGAGGACCGAACCCACTTATGTTGAAAAATGAGGGGATGACTTGTGGCTAGGGGTGAAAGGCCAATCAAACTCGGAGATAGCTGGTTCTCCGCGAAATCTATTTAGGTAGAGCGTCATGTGAATACCATCGGGGGTAGAGCACTGGATGGGCTAGGGGGACTCACCGTCTTACCAAACCTAACCAAACTCCGAATACCGATGAGTAATGCGTGGCAGACACACTATGGGTGCTAAGGTCCATAGTGGAAAGGGAAACAGCCCTAACCGCCAGTTAAGGTCCCCAAATTATTGCTAAGTTGAAAAGGATGTGGAACGTCCAAAACAGCCAGGAGGTTGGCTTAGAAGCAGCCATCCTTTAAAGAAAGCGTAACAGCTCACTGGTCTAATCAAGATGTTCTGTGCCGAAAATGTAACGGGGATTAAGCAATATACCGAAACTGCGGGTGCTATTTATAGCGCGGTAGCGGAGCGTTCCGTAAGTCTGTGAAGGATATTCGTGAGAATATTTGGAGATATCGGAAGTGAGAATGTTGACATGAGTAACGATAAAGAGGGTGAGAAACCCTCTCGCCGAAAGTCCAAGGGTTCCTGCTTAAAGTTAATCTGAGCAGGGTTAGCCGGCCCCTAACGCGAGGGCGAAAGCCGTAGTGGATGGGAACGAGGTTAATATTCCTCGGCCAGTGGGTAGTGACGGATTTAGTAAGTTGTATCCTTTTATTGGATTAAGGATGCTATGAATAAGTCCCAGGAAATAGCTCCCACACTAATGACCGTACCCCAAACCAACACAGGTGGACGGATAGAAAATATTAAGGCGCTTGAGAGAACTATGTTGAAGGAACTCGGCAAAATACCTCCGTAACTTCGGGAGAAGGAGGCCCGTTCAAAAGGCAACTTTTGTTCGGGGGCACAAAATTGGGGGTGGCGACTGTTTACTAAAAACACAGGACTCTGCGAAGCCGCAAGGCGCCGTATAGGGTCTGACGCCTGCCCGGTGCCGGAAGGTTAAGAGGAGGAGTGCAAGCTCCGAATTGAAGCCCCGGTAAACGGCGGCCGTAACTATAACGGTCCTAAGGTAGCGAAATTCCTTGTCGGGTAAGTTCCGACCTGCACGAATGGCGTAACGACTTCCCCACTGTCTCCAACATAGACTCAGTGAAATTGAATTCCCCGTGAAGATGCGGGGTGATTGCGGTTAGACGGAAAGACCCCGTGCACCTTTACTATAGCTTTGCAGTGATATTAGTGATGATATGTGTAGGATAGGTGGGAGGCTTTGAAACATGGGCGCCAGTTCATGTGGAGCCATCCTTGAAATACCACCCTTATTATTATTGATATCTAACCGCGATCCGTGAAGCCGGATCCGGGACCCTGCATGGTGGGTAGTTTGACTGGGGCGGTCGCCTCCCAAAGAGTAACGGAGGCGCGCGAAGGTAGGCTCAGGCCGGTCGGAAATCGGTCGTTGAGTGCAATGGCATAAGCCTGCCTGACTGCGAGAGTGACAATTCGAGCAGAGACGAAAGTCGGTCATAGTGATCCGGTGGTCCCGCGTGGAAGGGCCATCGCTCAACGGATAAAAGGTACGCCGGGGATAACAGGCTGATGACCCCCAAGAGTTCATATCGACGGGGTTGTTTGGCACCTCGATGTCGGCTCATCGCATCCTGGGGCTGGAGCAGGTCCCAAGGGTTTGGCTGTTCGCCAATTAAAGCGGTACGTGAGCTGGGTTTAGAACGTCGTGAGACAGTTCGGTCCCTATCTGCCGTGATTGTAGGAGAATTGAGAGGAGCTGCCCCTAGTACGAGAGGACCGGGGTGGACGTACCTCTGGTGGACCTGTTGTCGCGCCAGCGGCATAGCAGGGTAGCTATGTACGGACGGGATAACCGCTGAAAGCATCTAAGCGGGAAGCCTCCCTCGAAACTAGTTCTCCCTTGAGAGTCGTGGAAGACTACCACGTTGATAGGCCAGGTGTGGAAGTATGGCAACATATGAAGCTGACTGGTACTAATAACTCGATTGACTTGATCTTTCTTATCTTTAATACTCATTTTTTTTTAAATTCTACTTTAATGTAATTCATTAGCTTGGTGATTATAGCGAGAGGCCTAAACTCGATCCCATCCCGAACTCGACCGTTAAACTTCTCAGCGCCGATGGTACTGCATCTTAAGGTGTGGAAGAGTAGGTCGTTGCCAGGCTTATCAATTACATTTTCTTTTCGCATAAATTACGAGATTGACGCGGGGTGGAGCAGCCCGGTAGCTCGTCAGGCTCATAACCTGAAGGTCGTAGGTTCAAATCCTACCCCCGCAACCAAAATGAAAAACATTAAGAATTAAAAAAATGGAAGCGCTACCTAATGATATTATTGAGAAACTAAAGAAGTTATTCAATAAAGGTAAATATAATGTACTTGAAAAAGAAATAGCTGATCTTCTAATTAAATTTCCAGATAATATATTCTTATGGAATATTCAAGCTATCAACGAAACTTCTTTAAAAAATTATACTGGTGCAATTAAATCTTTCTTAAAATGTTTGGATATAAAGAAAAAAAATAAAGATACTGAATCAATAGATCAGTTATATTCTAATATTGCTTTCGCATATGTAAATTTAAATGATAACAAAAAAGCACTTAAAAACTTTAAATTATCTCTAAGATTCAATGATTCATCTTTAAGAAACATATTAAGTGTTTCAGATATTTATTTTACTGAAAAAAAATATGATGATTCAATATTGTATTTAAAAAAGGCATCCGTTCTAGATGAAAATAATTTCAAAATAGTATATCAGATCGGAAAAATTTTAATGTTAAAAGGTGAAAATGAAGAAGCATTAAATTTTCTCATAAAAACAGATAAGATTGATCCCAACAATAATGATGTTAAGAGATCTATGGCAAGATGCTATACCTCTTTAGGTAATGTAGAGGAAGCAGAAAAAATTTATTCGGATATTATAAAAATTGATAAAAGCAATTACTTTGTTCACAACGACTTAGGTTCGCTTTATGTAAAAATGGATAAAGAAAGGGCTGTAGATATTAATAATCCTAATTTAAAAATTAGAGAATTAAAAGATTTGGCTATTTTATCATTTAAAAAGGCTATTGAAATAAATCCAAATTACGCAGATGCATATAATAATTTAGCATTAATGCAACAATCTAATGATCTTGAAGCTGCATTAAATAATTTCCACAAAGCTGTTAAGCTTAATCCTGAATTTGCCGAAGCTTATAATAATTTAGGGTTATTAAATAAAAATTTAGGTAATATTGATGAGGCAAGAAAATCTTTTGAACAAGCAATAAATTTGAAACCTAATTACTATGATGCTCATTTATATTTAACATCAATACAAAAATATAATGGTAATGAGGAACAGGTAAAACAATTATTAGAATTTAATGATAATAAAAATCTTAATGATAATGACCAAATTAAAATAAACTTTTCTTTAGGTAAAATCTTTGAAGATATAAATGAGTTTGATCAATCTTTTTCTTATTATAAGAAGGGTAATGATATAAAAAGAAAGCAAGTTTCTTATTCATTAGATAATGATAGGAAATTATTTTCTTTTATCAAAGATAAGTTCCATGGAAGTAATGAAAATGATTTATCTATTGATGTTTCTAAAAAAGGAATAATTAAAAAACCTGTATTCATTGTTGGAATGCCAAGATCAGGCACAACTCTGGTAGAACAAATACTATCAAGTCACTCACATATTTTTGGCGCTGGAGAGTTACATTTTTTACAAACATTAATTAGTATTAATAAGATCCTAAGTTCTGATATCACAATTGAAAAAATTGAGATATTAAGAAATTCCTATATTGAGAAAATTTGTGATTTTGGAAATTCAGAAGAATATATAACAGATAAAATGCCTTTTAATTTTCTATTTATTGGCTTTATTTTAAAAGCTTTTCCAGAAGCTAAGATTATACATACAAGAAGAGATGCTATGGCAATATGTTGGTCAAATTATAAAACTAATTTTCCAGGCGAACAACTTCACTTCACTAATGGTTTAGATGAATTAGCTGAATATTATAAACTATATTCAGATATTATGAATTTTTGGCATGAGAGATTTCC
Organism: uncultured PS1 clade bacterium; assembly: GCA_902608415.1. Taxonomy (GTDB): domain Bacteria; phylum Pseudomonadota; class Alphaproteobacteria; order MED-G09; family MED-G09; genus AG-430-B22. The sequence goes on along the minus strand of CACLNZ010000002.1, from coordinate 15,341 downwards.
AAATAATATTTATGATCTGGATTATGAAAAGTTAGTAGTAGATCAAGAAAAAGAAACTAGAGATTTAATTAATTATATGGAACTTGATTGGGAAGATGCATGTTTAGAATCAGAGAAAAATAAGAGGATTGTAAAGACAGCATCAAACATTCAAGTAAGGCAAAAAATTTATCAAAAAAGCTCTCTGCAATGGCAAAATTTTGAAAACCATCTTGTTGGTTTATCAAAAAATTTAAAAGATTTTTAATTTATTGATTAATCTTAATTGTTTGAAAGAAACTAATTTATTATTGTGCTGTATATCCGCCATCAATTATAGATACACTTCCCATCAAAAACTTCTCATTTAGTCTTGTTACAATAGACTTCGCTAGCTCCTCTGGAGATGTCGATTGTTCGGGCGGTATTCCATCTAAGTCATTATCATCTAAAAAACGACCATGCATTGGAGTACGAACAACGCCAGGTAAAACAGCGTTAACTCTAATTGGTGAGGTATTGGTTTCTAAGGCGTAGGCATTAAGCTCTATAGTTACAACTCTTGTTATAGAGGCTATCCCTGCTTTTGAATAAGCATATACACTTGTGTTGGGCATACCAATCTCTGCAGCGATACTTCCAACATTAATAATTGAACAATCCATTTTATTATCCTTGGAAAGAGCTCTTTTCATAAGACTTATGCCTTCTTTTAAACAATATAAAGTTCCTTTCCCATTGATATCAATAACGCTATCAATGTTATCAAGGCTTAGTTGATCGATGGGTTCTAGTATGCCTTCCGTTCCAGCATTATTAATAAGGTAATTTAAACATCCATATGTTTTTTCAACCCAATCAAATAGAGATTCGACATCAGAGTGATTACTAATATCACATTGTTTTGCAACGACAGGTAAACCTTGTTCTTTAAGATCTTTAATCGCTTTTTCACATTTTTCGATATCTCTTGATACGGCGATAACTTGGGCATTATTTTTAACTAATAATTCTACAAGTGCTTGTCCAATATTTTTGAAACGTTCATCACTTGAGCTTACGCCAGTTACAAGAACAATCTTATTATTTAGAAATGTAAATTGACTCATTTTAAATAATTCCTCTGAAAAAATAGATTAGAGTTTTATTTTTTATTAGCTTCTATAAATTTATCTATTGTTTGATGGAAGTGTCTTAAACGTATTTCTTGTTCACATAAAATTCCACCTTTAAAGCTATCGGATTTATTTCCCCATTGCATTGTTTCCATGTTCGAGCCATCTTGTGCCAAAACATTGCAGAATACGGGTGGAAAAGTTCCCCTAAAGGCCTCTTCATATAATTCAGGACCATTTCCTCTATATGTTTTGTGTTCCGGTCGAGGAGGTAATTCTTTACCTTCCGGATTATTTAACAAAATAAAGAAATCGTAGTAGCATTTATTTGGGTCTGTAGCGTGCGGTCTATATCGAAATACATTTGCTGCTTCAGGTCTATTAGTGAAAACTGCACTCGGAAAGAAGAAATAATGATATTGATGAATAAGTTGTTCGTCATTCATATTTTTATAAATTTCAATTTCGTTCTCTTCTGATCTCCTTTTCTTTATATAATATAAGTGTAAATCCTTTGCTGAGCCCTTATAGCCATCGTCAACATCACTCATTTCACCTTGTACTCGGTCGCCCATCATTTCTTGACGAAGTGGTGTGAAGGTATTTTGATCTTTTACAACTTCGCTAACCGTTTCATTGAAATTAATCATTCTTGAATGTGGTCCTGATAATTCAATTGGAACATCATGGCCTTCACCAAATTCTATCATGTCAGGATGAAGCGCTGTAAAATGATAGCTTTCATTAAAGGCATCAACTGCATGCTTCCAATTCCCATTCCATTCAAAAGTTTGATAGTCTATTAGTTCCCAATTTTCAAAATTATAACTTTCTAGGTGCTCTCCATATTCTCCGAGCCATTCTTTTAACGATGAAGAATTGTCATCCATATTTAACCATATCCATCCACCCCAATTATCTAATTTTACCTCAGGTAAGCCTAGCTCTTTTTCCGGGACACCATTTTCAAATTGTTTGTATAATTCAGGAGCAAAAACAGAATTTAATGATCCATCATTATTCCATTTCCATCCATGGAATGGGCATGAAAATGTATCAAGTTCACCTTCTTCAAGCTGACATAATTTGTTTCCTCTATGTTGGCATACATTATAAAAACCTCTTATTTGGCTATCGTTTCCTTTAACTATAAGAAAGGACTCTTTGCCTATTTCATGCGTAATAAAAGAGCCATCATACTTTAAATCTGATTCCCTACAGACTAACTGCCAAGTTTTTGTCCAAACTGACTCCCATTCTTTTTGCATAAATTCTTCAGTGTAGAATCTCTTGCCATCAAGTTTTTCTTGTCCAAGATCAGGTATTTGTCGGCGAGGAATAAAAGGCCTAGCTTTAAAATCCCTATCTGTTGGATTTTCTCTTTCAACAAAGTCTTTTTCAATCTTAGCCATTTATATATTTCTCTTTCTTTTATTTTATTAATTAACACTCATATCGAAATATCTCAATATAACTTTTTATTTTGATACTCACTTTAGCGGATGCAGCTATATTCTTATGTGTGCGGATGAATGTATATAGATAATTTGCTATTTAGCAAACTTTACTAATAATGGGCATAATGTTTAGTATCTGCGTTCTTTTTAATTAGTTTTTATTGATTATAATTGCTATATATTGAGGACTTTATGGGGGTTTTACAAATGCAATCTATTAAGCTTAATATTTCTATTATTCTTTCATTCACTTTATTTTTATTTCTAGCGTTTTCTACAAACATATCTTTTGCCCAAGAAGATACAAGTAACTCTTTTCTTGGTCTTGAAGAAATTATTGTTACAGCACAGAAAAGAGAACAAAATATTAATGATGTAGGCATGTCAATTGATGTAGCCTCTGGTGATCAACTTGAAAATGCTGGCGTTAAAGATATGATAGATTTAGGAAGGCTAGTTAGTGGTTTTACAGCTAATAGCAATTATTATGGTACATATACATATACTATAAGAGGAGTTGGCTTCCAAGATACTGCACTTGCATCAAATGGTGCTGTTAGCATAAATATTGATGAAATGCCTATCCCTTTTAGTGCACTAACTACTGGTGTTGTTCTTGATATAGAACGTGTAGAAGTTTTGAAGGGTCCTCAAGGAACATTATTTGGTCAAAACACTACTGGTGGAGCGATTAACTATATTGCTAATAAGCCTACTGACGAATTTGAAGCTGGTATTAGAATACAATATGGATCTTTTAATGAAATTGATATTACTGGATTTGTTAGTGGACCAATAAGTGAAAATCTAAATTATAGATTGGCCGCTAAATCATGGACTTCTGATGGTGATCAAAAATGTATAGTGGTGAAGCGGTTAATGGACCGGATCCAATATGGGTAGCTAATGGAAGAAGCTATGAATATGATAATGAGGCTGGAGCAAAAGATTTTCAAAATATGCGTTTATCATTTGCTTATGAGCCTACAGATACATTTTCTGCTTTATTAACCCTTAGTGCTTGGAGGGACGAAAGTGACTCTAGGCGTCCACAATTTATTTCTACATTTAAGAAAAATCCTGTTAATTCACCTAGGGATCAATTAGCTAATTACCCAAGGGCTCCAAAAAATAATAGAGCTGCAGATTGGGGACCTTGCGTTAATGCTGCAGGAGGAAAACCAGAAGGCATTACAGGAAATCTTGATATTGAAGGAAATCCTGAAAACCTAAACAACAGAATTTTAGATAATTGCGGAAAGGCTGATAGAGATAATGAATATTTTTCTGCAACATTACGCATGGATTATGACATAAATGATAATGTCACACTGACTTCACAAACTAGCTATAGTACATTAGATCGTGAACAATTAGTCGAAGCTGATGGAACGATTTATCAAAATTATGAAACTATTCAAACTGGCGACATTGAAGTTTTATTCCAAGAATTTAGACTTTCAGGAAGTCTAAATGAAACAGGAACATGGGTGCTTGGTGCGAATTTTGAAAAAACTGAAACATATGACAAGTTTATAGCAACTTATGGTTTTTCAACAGCTGTCCCTGTCCCGGTTTTTACTGCTAATCCATTGTGTTGTAACGGTTTATTTAATGATCAAGAGACAGACACCCTAGCAATTTTTGGAAGCATGGAATATCCCATTATGGATGACTTAAATCTAACGCTTGGAATTCGCTATACAGATCAAGAACGTAGCTACATAAGTTGCGGAATTGATGGCGGTGATGGCAGCTGGAGTAATACAGCTAATGAAATACAATCACTTCTTCAACTTTTAGGTGGTTATGACATAGTTGGTGGCTCTACTCCTATTGGAGGTTGTGGAACGGCCTCTTTAACTCCACCTACTTTCCATGCCCCTCAGCCTGGGTATGACAAAGAACTTAATGAGGACAATGTCTCTTGGAAAGTTGGATTTACTTATGACGGAATTGAAGATTCTTTATATTGGTTTACTGTCACGCAAGGATTTAAATCTGGTTCCTCACCAATGGTTGCTTCTGCATCTGAAGCACAACATGTTGCAGTTGTTCAAGAAGAATTATTGGCTTATGAGCTTGGAACTAAATTAACTCTTCAAGAGGGTAGAGTGCAATTAAATGCTGCAGCTTTTTTCTATGATTATAAAGACAAACAAGTTTTAGGTGCTTTTGAGGATTTAATTTTTGGGTCATTAGGTGGTCTAGTAAATGTTCCTGAGTCAGAAATAACTGGTTTTGAAGCCTCTTTAGAGTGGTATCCTACAAATAATTTGAAAGTTGTTGGCTCGGTCTTGCATCTAGATACAGAAATAACTGGCGAATTTAGAAGTTTTGATAGGTTTTCTGCAGGTATAAATGCTGGAACTAAAAACTTTAAAGGTCAAGAGTTACCAGCTGTACCTGACTTTTATGCTAACTTTGATTTTGAATATACTTGGCAACTTGATAATGGAAATACTGCATTTTTTGGTACTAATGTAAGTCATAGAAGTGAAACAAAGTCTTTCTTTTATGATCAATGTAATGAACCAGGAGTTCCATGTACAAGAGAAGTTATTGATACATTTCAACCAGGTGATACAGATTTAGTAATAAATAGCAGAACTTTATTAGATATTAGAGCTGGTGTTGAATTCAAAGATTGGACAGTTCAGGTTTATGGTCAAAATATCTTAGATAAATATTATTGGAATTGGGCTTCAGCTCCGGTTGATACTATTTGGAGATATACTGGTTTACCAAGAACCTATGGTATTGCTTTAAGTAGAAATTTTTAAGTTTATATTTATAAAATCCCCTAGGATTGAACTTTCCTAGGGGATTTTTTTAAAACTTATTGGATTTTTTATGCAGAAAAAGATTTTAGTTTTATTATCTATTTTTATATTTTCACTCAACACACATTTATATGGAGATAATTTATCTGCTTCAGACAGACTTGATATAATTGATGTTATTAATAAATATGCTCATGCTGTTGATGAAAAAGATTATGTTTTATTTAAATCTTTGTTTGTTAAAGATGTAGAAACAAAATTTGTTTTTGATCCAAGTTTTTTTGGCGGTGAAACAATAATAATTAAAGGTATAGATGATTATATGGAGTATATAAAAGCATCTGGATCTTTATTTCGCTCTTCTCAACATCTTATAGGTAATTTATTAATTTCAGAAAGTGGTAATTCTGTAAAAGTTAAAAGCAATCTAAATTCACGAGGCTATTATAAAGATGATATTAATCGTTCGGTATCATTATGGGGATATTATGAGACATATCTAAAAAAGATTAATGGTCACTGGAAAATTATAAGACATGATTTTTATAGCCTAGGTGCAGAAGAATAACCTTGTCCTGTAAGTAAATTTTTTATAAGATTTTCTTAGAAAGGTTAAAAATTTGGCCGAAATATATAAAATTAAGAAATATGTTAAAAACTTTGAAGATTTTAATTGGTCTGACTTAGATCTTTATCAAAAATCTGCTATTGCGTATCATTTACTTGATATTTCGCTTCTTTCTAAAAATTTTCATAGATCTGTAAGGAATAAAGGAGTAATTAGCGGAAACAATAAATCATTCTCAAAGGCTCAACATGACAGAGATGAAATAAGTTCACTGATTATAATTAAACTAACATTGAAGTCTTTTGAAGATAATCCTTGGATGACTTTAAATCAGATAATTCATTTTTGTAAATCTAAAGGTGGCAAATTTGTTGAGTTAAGTAGAGATACATTCGAAAGGAGAGTATCATCTTTATGCTTAAGTGGGGAATTAGAAAAAACTCATATCAACAAATTAAGTAAGTCGGATATTGCAAAAATTTCTCATACTCGTAATTTTAAATATGCGTTCAAGGTTTCAATAGAAGCTAATGAAATTCATCGAAAGGGTGAGTATAATGTGGCAAAAGCTGCGCCATTAGATAATTTTTTATTAAATATAATAAATATCATAAATATACTTCCCAAAAATATAAGGTCTGAACTTTTAGAAAAGATAAAGGATTAATTAAATGAATATAAAACATTTTATAATGGCAATTTTAATTTTTTATGGTGAAAGTGTATTTGCGGAAAATGATGATTGGGCATCTTACGGAAAAGATTCTGGTGGCGGCCATTATTCAAAAGCTTCAGAAATAACACCTGATAATGTCCATCTTCTAGAAAAAGCATGGGTTCATCGTTCTGGCGATTATCAAAGTGGAGCAAACACGAGAGGTAAGATAGCGCCAGAAATTCAGACATCTTTTCAAGCTACTCCTCTTCTTGTAAATGAAACTCTTTACTATTGTACGCCATTTAATAGAGTTTTTGCCCTAAACCCCGAAACAGGTGAAGAAAAATGGGTTTTTGATCCACAGGTTAATCCAGCAGGTAGGCCGCTTAAAACCTGTAGAAGTTTAAGTAGTTGGGAGGATCCAAATAAAAATGAAAATGATATCTGTTATCACCGTTTAATAGGTGTAACAATGGATGTTGATCTTTTTTCTATTGATGCAAAAACAGGTAAATTATGTAAAGATTTTGGAGATAATGGAAAAGTTGATTTAAGAAAAGGTTTAGGCGATCATCCAGATGTCTATTATTGGAGTTCATCACCTCCGGCTATAATCAATGAAAGAATTATTGTAGGTGGAAGTGTTATTGATAATACAAATATCAATATTCCTGGCGGTGTTGTTAGAGCTTATAATATTAGGACAGGTGATCTTGAATGGTTTTGGGACCCAATACCACCAGGTATGGAAGTAAATTCTAATGATGACGGGAATGCATTATATCAAAGAGGTACAGCAAATGTCTGGTCAATTATTTCAACTGATCCAGAGCTCAATTTAATATATTTACCAACAGGTAATGCATCTCCAGATTATTATGGCGGTCACAGAGAAGGCTTAGATTATTACAATAGTTCTGTAGTAGCCTTGAAAGCTGATACTGGTGAGGTGGCATGGCATTTTAAGACTGTATATCATGATGTCTGGGATTATGATGTGCCTTCCCAACCAACACTTTACGATATAGAAAAAGACGGTAAGGAAATAAAAGCTTTAGCTCAAACAACTAAAATGGGTCTTGTATTTTTGTTAAATCGTGAAACTGGAGAACCAATTTACCCTATTGAAGAGAGAGAAGTCCCAAAAGGATCTTTAGAGGGTGAAAAATTATCAAAAGTTCAACCTTTCCCATCCAAACCATTACCTTTGAACCCAATTAATTTCGATCCTGAGGATGCTTATGGTTTTACTTTTTGGGATAAAGGGTATTGTAAAAGGACTGCAAAAAAACTACGTAATGAAGGGCTTTATACACCTCCTTCATTGGAAGGATCAATTCATTATCCTAGTGCAATTGGTGGTAATAATTGGGGCGGACCTGCAATAGATCAATCAAGAAATATTATGGTTGTTAATACGATGAATATGGCAAGTTTAATTGTTATGGTTCCTAGAGAAGATTGTAATAAATCTATAGATGAACTTGCCATTAATGATACACAAGCTAGATTTACAAGTGTAGAGCAAAATGAAGGTATTCCTTACTGTAATCTTCGTTCAATGGGATTCTTTTCACCTTTGGGTGTGCCATGTACTAAGCCACCCTGGGGCACTTTGACTGCAGTTGATCTTGATACTGGCGATCACTTGTGGAATGTACCTCTAGGGACATCTAGAGATATTGCACCATTTCCTCTTTGGTGGATTAAGGGCGCTCCAAATATGGGTGGTCCAACAGTAACAGCTACTGGAGTAACATTCATTGCTGCTACGACAGATTATTTCTTGCGTGCTTTTAAAACTGAAACAGGTGAGGAAATAGCTAAATTCAGATTACCTACTGGAGGACATGCGACTCCAATGACTTATAAAACAAAAAATGGAAAACAATTTGTTGTTATTGCTGCCGGAGGTCATTGGGCAATGGGAACACCTGCCTCTGATCACCTTATAGCTTTTGCATTACCAGGAAATTAAGACTTCAATGAAATACTTTTTTTTTCTATTTCTATTTGTATCTATATCCGTGAATTTAAATGGCCAAAATGATGATTGGTCGTCCTATGGTAAAGATTCTGGAGGCGGTCACTTTTCAAGAGCTACTGAGATAACACCAGAAAATGTAAAGAATTTAAAAAAAATATGGGAGCATAGATCTGGCGATTATCATGATGGATTAAATTGGACAGAAGATGTCATACCAAATAGTAGTCAACAAACTTCATTTCAAGCAACACCAATATTAGTTAACGAAACCTTATACTATTGCACCCCATATAATAGAGTTTTTGCATTAGATTCAGAAACTGGAGAAGAAAAATGGGTTTTTGATCCTGATATTAATATAGAGGAAAAAGCCCTTTTGCATTGTAGAGGTGTCGCGAGTTGGATTGATAAAGATAAGGCAGAAAGTGACGAATGTTATCATCGGATAATTACCGGGACCATTGATGCAGATCTTTTTGCAATAGATGGTAAAACAGGTCAGTTATGTAGTGATTTTGGAAATGATGGAAGTGTCGATCTAAGATCTGGTCTAGGAGAACATAATCCAGCTTATTATTATAGTATTTCCCCGCCTGCTATTTTAGGTAATTTAATAATTATAGGAGGTGGAGTTGCTGATAATGTAAGTACATCCGTTCCAGGAGGTGTTGTTAGGGCTTATGATGTAGTGACGGGTGAATTAGTTTGGTATTGGGATCCAATTCCTCCTAATCAAGAACCAGTAATAGATGAAGATGGTCAACAATTATATCAGAGGGGCACCACTAATGTATGGTCGATTATTTCAACTGATCCTGAATTAAATCTTGTTTATTTACCTACTGGCAATACTGCCGCTGATAATTATGGCGGGCATCGTAATGGTTTGGATTACTATTCCAGTTCTGTTGTTGCTTTAAACGCGACAACGGGTGAGGTTGTTTGGCATTTTCAAACCGTTTATCATGATATCTGGGATTATGATGTTCCATCTCAGCCAACTTTTTATGATGTAGAAAAAGACGGAAAAATTATAAAAGCATTAGCTCAAACAACTAAAATGGGGTTTGTATTTCTATTGAATAGAGAAACTGGTAAACCTATTTTTCCTATTGAAGAAAGAGATGTACCACAAGGTGCGGTTCAAGGAGATTTTGTAACTAAAACTCAACCTTACCCTACAAAACCAAAACCACTAACACCAACATATCTTGATCCTGATGATGTTTTTGGCTTTACACCATGGGATAGAGGATACTGTAAAAAGGCTGCTCAAGATTTAAGGAATGAGGGTCTTTACACCCCACCTTCACTTGAAGGAAGTGTTCATTATCCAAGTGCTATTGGAGGAGCAAATTGGGGTGGTCCGGCAATTGATGCTTCACGTAATATTTTAATAGCTAATACAATGAATTTATCAAGCACTATTGTTATGGTGCCAAGAAGTGATTGTGATAAAGCGTTAAAAGAGCTTGCCAGAGATAGCGTTCAATCAAGATTTTCAGCATTACAACAAAATGATGGAACTCCATATTGTACTATTAGGGCATATGGTTTTATGTCACCTTTAGGTGTTCCTTGCACAAAACCTCCATGGGGAAATCTTACAGCTATAGATTTAAATACAGGTGACCATTTATGGCAAATACCTCTTGGAACGTCTAAGGATTTAGCCCCTTTTCCTTTTTGGTGGATTAAGGGAGCTCCAAATATTGGTGGACCGACTGTGACAGCTTCAGGCTTAACCTTTATTGCAGCTACAAGTGATTTTTATTTACGTGCTTTTAGCACAGAAACAGGAAATGAGCTTGCAAAATTTAGATTGCCTACTGGAGGACATGCGACTCCAATGACCTATAAAACAAAGAATGGGCGACAATTTGTAGTTATTGCTGCTGGAGGTCACTGGGCTGTTGGGTCACCTGCATCAGACCATTTAATAGCATTTGCATTACCTTACAAATAATCAATCTTCATATATTTTTATATAGCACTTCTACAAATAGTGAAGAATTCTAATCGGTGCGGATAATTCGAATGAATTTTTCTTATAATTTAAAGTAATTATGATATTATTTTATTTAATTTAATAATTATAAAAAAAATAAATTATTACATAAGGGGAAATAATGTCGTTAAATAAATTTTTATATCTGTTTCTAGCCGTATTGATCATAAATTATTCTTCAATTTCATTTGCACAAACTTCATCTGAAACTACTGCTTTAGAGCTTGAAGAAATTGTAGTTACTGCTCAAAGAAGAGAACAAAACATAAGTGATGTTTCACAGGCAGTGCAAGCGTTATCTGGAGATGATCTTGATGAACTTAATATAACTAATTTTGAAGAAATGATAACACTTATACCTGGTGCTATTCAAAATTCGACAATAAGCCATGGTAGTAATGTTTATTCTATTCGTGGTGTTGCTGCTAGTGAAACAGATGGAGATGCAACTGTAGGGTATTATTTAGATAATTTTGCTTTTTCTATTCCTGGTCGTCCTTATGCACCAGTTACTGATTTATATGATACAGAAAGAGTAGAAGTATTAAGAGGGCCTTCTGGAACTCTTTATGGACTGGGGTCATTAGGTGGTACTATTAAAGTTATTACTAAAGACCCAGTTATTGGTGAATTTGAAGGGTCTTTTAAAGCAACTGTATCTGAGATAGATGATGGCGATAGCAGTTATACAGGAGATATAGTTATTAATGCTCCAATTTCAGATAATGCAGCTATAAGAGCTGTCTTAAGCATTAAAGACATTGGAGGTTGGGCAGAAATTATACCTAGTGATCAAACTGACGGTAACCCTTATGAAGCTCTAACTGGAAGACTTAAACTTTTGGTAGAACCAAATGAAAAAACCAGTGTGAAATTTACTTACTGGAGACAAGACTCTGAACAAGAATACGCAAACCGTCTAACTTATCCAAGTCCTCCTGCCATAGACAATGTGTTTGGTGAAACATTTTCAGATTATACAATATATATATTGGATGTTGCATATGATTTAGGCTTTGCAATGTTAGAAAGTACGACTGGTTATATGGAAAATACAGTTATTTCTAATAACGGTGGTTTTATTCCTGGGATAGGAAATTTTTCATCCTTATGGCCTTTGGAATCCGAAAATTTTAATGAAGATATTCGCCTTACATCAAAAAGTGAAGGTGCATGGAGTTGGATTGTAGGTGCATTTTATCAAGATGGAGAGACTTATGGAGGGCAAGATGTGCTTCTTCCAGATTTTGGATTTAATTCTATCAATGCCTCAAACCTTCTCTCAAGTGAGTCATGGGCTATTTATGGTGAGGCAAGTCGAACTTCTGAAGATGAAAGATGGATTTTAACTATTGGTGGACGATATTATGAGGAGAAAAGAGGTTTCAATGAAAATAGTAGTGTTGAGTTATTAACTCCCCTCACAGGTGCCCCAGATCCAATTGTTACAAATACTGTTGGAACTGATAGTGCTACAAATGATACTTTTAATCCTAGGCTTAATGTCGCTTTTTACCCTAGCGAAGATTCTATGCTCTACTTTGAAGCAGCTAAAGGTTTCAGAAGTGGTTCTATTACATCTACATCAATCATGACCGCATCTAATGCAACCTTGGGTGGAACAAATTATGATAATGCTTCTGAACCAGACACACTATGGAATTATACAATAGGTGGTAAATGGAATATTGGCTCTATTAGCATTGACCTCGCCGCATTCTTTTATGATTGGGGAGATGCGCAAGTTGAAATTTCTCCAGCACTTCAAACTATTGTTATTCCAGTTGCCGATATTGAGGGTAGAGGAATTGATTTAACTATTGCCTGGGATACGCCAATTGATGGACTATCTTTATATTTCTCAGGAAATACAAATGAAGTTGAGCTTGAAAATGTTGATGAAGCAATTGTAACTAAACTTCCATTTATGGCAGATGGCTCTCAACTTCCAGGGACAGCTAAAAGCACATATTCTATTAGAGCAAACTTTATTCGTCCTTTAAATAATGATATGACATTAAATGCTAATGCATTATTTGTTCAAAGAGATAGTGTACAAAGTGTTTTTGATGGAAGAATAGCTCCATCTATTGAATTACTTAATGCAAATATTGGAATTTCTAAGGATAATTGGAAAGTTGGTCTATTTGGAAGAAATTTAACAGAAGAGGAGGGTCCTATGGGTATGGTTGGTGGACAACATTCAATACCTTTCCCACGTACAATTGGGCTTTCTTTAGAAACAAATTTCTAATTTAGGGTAATTTAAACATATAAATGAATAAAGAATTAAAACCATATCATGTGCATCTTATATGCAATGCAAAATATCATGATAGTGATTTTGCACGTGTTGAACTTCTTAAACTTTTATATGAACATGATGGTATTTCAGTAACTGTATCTGATAATTACGATAATTTTGAAAATCATATCGGTAAAGATCTTGTTATAACCTATACATGCGATCTCAAACCAGAAGATAAAGAGGTTAAGCACATAGAAGAATATCTTACTTCCGGCGGTAATTGGTTTGCGCTTCATGGAACAAATGCAATTGTAGCTTTTGACGGCGCAAAGGCAGATACACCAAATGTATCACCAGAATTCATGAAACTTCTAGGAAGTAGATTCATTGCTCATCCCGCCAATATGGATTTCATGGTAAGGGTTAAAGATAAAGAACATCAGCTTACAAGAGGCCTAGAAGACTTTGAGGTTTATGATGAGCCATATTATTGCGACTTTGAAGATAACTTACATGTCCTTTTGGATGCGGAATATTCTGAACCCAGTGAGTCTTATGTTCAAGTTGATCCACCTAATGATGATCCAAGACCTCAAATGTATATTCATAATGTCGGAAAAGGGAGAGTTCTCTATCTGATGTTAGGTCACTGCAGGGGTAAATATGATATGCGCCCATTCGTTGATGAAGTATCTGTTGAAAGATGTGCCTGGGAGACTGAAACTTATTATGAGCTATTACGTCGAGGTATAAAATGGGGAATTGGCAAGGCTTAGTTAGTTAAAGACTTAATGGTTTCTTGATGAACATCATAATTATGAATATTCTTTAATCTTTTAGATACAATATCTGTTTTTTTCATAAGTTGATTTCTCAAAAAAACGAGTAATGGATTCTTTAAGTGATTAAGTTTGCCTTGATTGAGGGACATTTTTTGGATTTTGTTATTTCTTTTTATTCTCAAAAGTTGATACATTTTTTGAACATTATCAAATTCGCATTTGAGCTCATGGCAAAGATAACCAAAAGTATATGCATCTTCAATAGCAATACAAGCACCTTGTCCAAGAAACGGTACCATTGGATGTGCTGCATCTCCAATAAGGGTTATATTTTTTTTAATTATATTTTTTAGAGGAGGTCTAACGAAGATACCCCATTTAAAAATATCTTCAGCAGATTCAAATACCTTTGCGATTTGATGATTAGTTTCTTCAAACTGTTTGATAAAAGTTTCAAGATTTCCTTGTTCTCTCCATGACTCAGTTACTTGTTCATTACTTTTTATAATTCCTGTAAAGCTTCTTTTGAGATCACTATTTATTGGATAACTGACTAAATGTTTATTCGAAGAAAAAGAAATTTCTACATTTGGATTCTCTGATCTAGTAAAGCCCCTCCAGGCACTATACCCACTATATATTGGCTTAGATCCGCCTGAGAAAAATTTCTCTCTTATAAGAGATTTTATTCCATCAGAAGCAATAACATGTTTTATTTTATATGAAGACGAATTAGTGAATAAACATTCTTTTTTTTCTATGTCTATATCTTTAAGTTCGTAATCAAATAATATTTCTCCACCAAGATCTATGTATTTTTTATAGAGAACACTTATTAGATTTCGTCTGTTCATTGTATAAACCTGCGAGTCCATCTCTAATAAAGGTGAATTATTATATTTCAATATTGCTCTTGAAGATTTATATGAATTTTTCTCTAGTTCATTTTTTAAATCTAAATACTCAAGCGCTATTAAGCCATTAGGTGAAATTGATATTCCAGCTCCCTCATTATGAAGATTAGGTTCTTTTTCGAATATGACAGTTTTTATTCCATATTTTCTTAGCGTACAACCTAATGCAAGACCTGATATACCCCCTCCAATAATTCCAATATAAGACGAAAAATCATGCATAATATTCAGAAACCTAACAGAATTCTTAAACTTACATATATCACCAATATTGCAGTTAATCTCCTCACAATTTTAGGATGAAAAGTTTTTATACCAAGGTATGTTCCTATATTTCCGCCAATAAGAACAGCAAAAAACAACCAATAATATCCTACGAACTCACTTATTAAGCCTACGCTATTATCTTTCATAAATTGACCTGATAGTCCTGCTATTGAATTTACAAAAATAAAAACTGAAGAAATTGCGGCAATGTTTATTGAAGGCATTGCTTTAGTTAAATACAAAATTGGAGAAAGAAAAATACCTCCACCAATACCAACCAAACCGGATATAAAGCCAATTATCCCACTCATGAAACTATAAAGGAGAATACCAATTTTAGAATTTAGTGATCTTGAAAAATTTTCAATTTCTTCTTTTCTAAGTAATAAAAGAATTCCTGAAATAAGTAATGAAATTCCTAGAATCGTAAGAAATAATTCTTTATCAATGGGTAATCTTCCGCCTACCCAAGCAAATGGTGCTGAAAAAATAATAAGTGGTAGAATTTTTTTCCAAGGGATTAAATTGTTCAGTTGGTATCGAATAGTCCCACCAACTACAACAATCAGATTACA
>CACLNZ010000001.1 GCA_902608415.1 uncultured PS1 clade bacterium | reverse complement strand
AGACCTAAAAAGAAATTAGGACAAAATTTTCTTCATGATAAAAATATAATTTCATCAATAATTAATAAGGCTAATGTAGAAGATGAAGATATAATTGAAATTGGGCCAGGACCAGGAATTTTAACAGAGAGTATACTTAAAAATAAAACAAGATCACTTTTAGTTATAGAAAAAGATGATTCATTTGAAATAAATTTGAAAAAAATAAAAAATAATTACAAAGATAAGTTTGATTACTTAATTAATGATGTAATTGATTTTGATTTTAAAACATTGACTAAAAAAGATTATAAATTTGTCTCAAATTTACCATATAATATTTCTGTCCCTTTTATTCTTAAAATGATTAAAATTAGAAGAGAAATCCCCTGGAAAGAAATGATTTTAATGGTTCAGAAAGAAGTTGCTGAAAGAATAACAGCAAATATAGGTACAAAAAATTATGGACGATTATCTATAATGGTAAATCTAAATAATGATGTGAAAAAATTATTAAATGTTAAGCCTTCGTCATTTATCCCAAGACCTAAGGTTGACTCAACAGTTATAAAAATTTCTCCTAAAAATAAATACATCAATGTAAATAATGAAGTTTTTGAAAAAATTGTTAAAGTTTGTTTTAGCCAAAGAAGAAAAAAAGTGAAAAATAATTTAGATCAACTGAATATAAACACTATTTCATTGCTTGAATTATCAAATATTGATCCGAATATAAGAGCTGAAAACATTGATGTTGATGGGTTTTTGAGAATTTCAAACAATTATCAAGAATTAATTAAAGAGAACCTCGAAGATTTTTGACAATTTTTTGGGTTTTAATTTGCCGGTGATTTTTTAATCTTTCAGCATTAAGAATACTTATAATCTCTTTAACTGTTTTATCAAAATCATCATTAACTAAAATATAGTCATATTCTGCATAATGGCTCATTTCATCTGACGCTCTAGACATTCTTTTTTGTATAATCTCATCCTCATCTTGTTTTCTTTCCTTAAGTCTTCTTTCTAATTCCTTTATAGATGGAGGTAATACAAAAACCTTAACAAGATGGTCTTTTGAATTATTCATTAGTTGTTGTGTTCCTTGCCAGTCAATATCGAAAAGTATATCTCTACCTTTATCTAAAATCTTTTTGACCGGTTTTTTAGGAGTACCATAATAATAATCAAAAACTTTTGCATATTCCAAAAATTCATTTTGTTCCTGCATAAATGCAAAATCATCATTATTTACAAAAAAATAATCTTCTCCATCAATTTCACCTGGTCTTGGCGGTCTTGTTGTATAAGATATTGATAGAAATAGTTCTTTATCCAATTCCAGAAGTTTTCTTGATAAAGATGTTTTACCTGCACCCGAGGGTGAAGATAAAACAAACATTAAACCTTTTCGTGTTATTTCATTATCATTTATTTCCATTAATTCTCATCATATCTTGAAAAAATAACAGATGCATTAGTTCCACCAAAACCAAAAGAATTTGATAGAACTACATCAACATTTTTTTCTTTGCTCATATGCGGTACAAGGTCGAGTTTAGTATCTATTGATAAATCATCAAGATTAATCGTTGCAGGTATAATATTATTTTTAATTGCCAAAATACTAAAGATTGCCTCAACTGCACCTGCAGCACCTAATAAATGTCCAATTGAAGATTTAGTTGATGACATAGATATATTATCAAGATTAGCTTTGAAAGCTCTTTCTACTGCCTTTAATTCGATTTCGTCACCCTTTGGAGTTGATGTTCCATGTGCATTAATATAAGAAAACTCATCGACAGCATGATTTGAGTCTTCTATAGCCATTACCATTGATCTGTATGCGCCATCTCCATCATCTGCAGGAGATGTAATATGATGAGCATCTCCAGAAACTCCATAACCCTTAAACTCTGCATAAATTTTAGCATTTCGTGAAAGCGCATGCTCTAAATCTTCTAAAACTAAAAAACCTGCCCCCTCACCCATCACAAATCCATCTCGAAGTCTGTCATAAGGTCTCGATGCTTTTCTAGGTTCATCATTGAAATTTGAACTCAAAGCTTTACATGCTGCAAATCCAGCAATTCCTACTGGACAAATTGCTGACTCAGCACCGCCAACTATCATAACATCAGCTTTACCTCTTCTTATCATCTCTGCGCCTTCACATATTGAATGCGTACCAGATGAACATGCAGTTACAGATGCTAAATTCGGGCCTTTAAAATTATTTCTAATGGATATTTGACCAGCAACTAGATTTATTAGCGCACCAGGAATAAAAAATGGACTAACTCGCTTAGGTCCTTTTTCATTTAAAGTTATTGATGCCTTTTCAATACTGGGTAAACCTCCAACACCGGAGCCTACACCAACGCCAATTTTATTTGGATCAAAGTTATGGTTTTTAAGTAATGAGTCCTCTAATGCCATCTCTGCGGCTGCAACACCAAAAATAATAAAATCATCAACTTTTCTGAGATCTTTTGATGAAAACCATTCAGTGGGATCAAATGAATTTTCTAATGAATCTTGATCATTTTTTATTGGTACTTCGCAAGAGACTTTTGTTTGAAAATCAGAAATATCAAATTTACTTATTAGGTTTGCACCAGATTTATTCTTAATAAGATTCTTCCAAGTAGATTTGATATCCCCGCCTAAAGGAGTTACAGCTCCTATTCCTGAAACTACTACTCTTCGCAACTTACAAGACCCTTTAATTAAAAAGAATTATTATGTGTTAGAATTTATAAAATTTACTGCGTCACCGACTGTCTGAATGCTTTCAGCAGCGTCATCAGGTATTTCTATACCAAACTCTTCTTCAAAAGCCATTACTAGTTCTACAGTATCAAGGCTATCAGCACCTAAATCATCAATAAAGCTAGCAGAATCGGTTACTTTATCTTTTTCTACGCCCAAATGCTCAACAACGATAGCTTGAACTTTTTCTAATGTATCACTCATTTTACCCTCTTTTTTTATAATTAATAAACACAGTTAAATCAATTGTATGGGCTTTACCACATCACAAATAAATATTCAACCAACACATTTAATTCGTATACAAACCGCCATTAATATGTAAAGTTTGCCCAGTTATATAGCTTGATTCTTTACTGGCTAGAAAAATAATAGCAGAAGATAAATCTTTCGGTGTACCAATTCTATTCATAGGTATGGAGTTAAGAATTGCATCTTTTCTTTTATCATCTAATTTTTCTGTCATGGGGGTTTCTATAAAACCCGGAGCAATACAGTTAACTGTAATATTTCTTGTTGCCACTTCTTGGGATAAAGATTTTGTTAGACCAATTAAACCAGCTTTTGATGCCGAGTAATTAGCTTGGCCTGCACCACCAGTTACTCCAACAACCGATGAAATATTTATAATTCTTCCATATCGTCTCTTAATCATACCTTTCGTAATTAATTTAAGAATACTAAATGCTGAATTAAGATTAACATTTAATACATCTTCCCATTCGTTTTCAGACATCCTTAGAAAAATATTATCTTTTGTTATTCCTGCATTGTTTATAAAAATATCAATATGCCCCAAAAGCTCATCAGTTTTATTAATAAGCTCTATAATTTCATCTTTTTTACTTAAATCACAAGTAGCTATATAGCATTTCTCTCCAAGTAATTCTTTAAGTGCATTTAATTCATCAAGGTTTCTTCCTGATACACAAACCTCAGCATTGTGTTTAATTAAAACTTTTGCTATCTCTTTACCAATACCGCCACTTGCGCCAGTAATCAGTGCCTTTTTACCTTCTAAATCAAACAATATTAAAATCTCTCATAAAGTTTTCTAAACTTTCTTTACTATTCAAAGTAAATCTTTGCAAGTTAGGGGCGTTTCTTTTAGCTAAATTAGTTAAAACATTACCTGCGCCAACTTCAATTATTGAATTAACTCCTAATTCATTAAACTTTTCCATTGTTTCACGCCATCTAACAGTAGCTGTTACCTGATTAACTAAATTACTTTTAATTTCTTCGGTATCTTCTGTAGCATTAACAGTAGTATTTTGCACAATAGGAATAATGGGTTTATCAAGACAAATACTTATTAACTCATTTTTCATAATTTCTTTTGCATCATTCATAAGGTCACAATGAAATGGAGCACTAACAGGTAATTTAATAGCTTTTTTAACTCCTTTTCCTTTCAAAATATTAATAATATCATTAACTGCGTTTATTTCACCAGAAATAACTATTTGACCAGGGGCATTATCATTTGCAATCTGGCAAACACTTTTAATTTCTGAAGAATTTATTGTTTCTCTTACTTCATCAATACCTAAACCTAAAATAGCTGCCATAGATCCTTCTCCGCTTGTAAAAGAATTTTGCATTGCTTTTCCTCTTAACCTCAATAACTTTGCTGTATCAGTTAAAGAAAGTGAATTTAAAGCAGTAAGGGATGTATATTCACCTAAGGAATGACCTGCTGAAATATTTGAAATTTTATCAACTGAGAAGCCTCTTGATTTTATAATTTCTATAATTGCAATACCTATAGTCATAATCGCAGGTTGAGCATTTTCAGTTAAAATAAGCTCATCATCGGGCCCATCAAAAATTATCCTTGATAAGTTTAGGTCCAAGGCATCATTTACCTCTTCAAAAATAACTTTTACTTCTGGAAAGCTATCAAACAAGTCTTTTCCCATACCAACATATTGACTTCCTTGACCTGGAAAAACTAAAGAATTCATAAGATTTGCTCCATAACTAATAACTGAATAACATAGTTCGTTAATACAAGCTTGCAAATTTATCCTTAATACATTAATGAATGCTTTAAATTTACTTTTTTTAAGAGGCATTATGTCGTATTACGAACATGTTTTTATAGCTAGACCAGAGGTTGCCCCGCAACAGGTCGAGAATATAGTTGAGGATATCAAGAAAATTATTTCTGAGGATGGCGGAGATACCGTTTATACTGAATACTGGGGTTTAAAAAGGCTAGCCTATAAAATAAATAAAAGTGAAAAAGGACATTATTCTTTGTTAAGAATCGATAGTAAAAGCTCAACAATTAATGAAATAGAACGAATACAAAAACTTAACGAGGACATAATAAGATTTATTACTATAAAAACTGAAGAAATTTCAAAAGAACCATCTGTAATGTTAAAATCATCTGAAAAAAAAGATGTTTACTAGTATAAGAGAAATAAAATGAAAAACTTTTTACCCGACATAACACAAATACCTATTAGAAGTCCTTTTTTAAAAAGAAAAAAATCTTGTCCTTTATCTGGCGAAAACTCACCTAAAATTGATTATAAAGATACTAAACTTCTCAAGAAATATCTGTCTGAAAGAGGAAAAATTATCCCAAGTAGAGTGACATCAGTATCAGCAAAGAAACAAAGAGAGTTAGCTCAAGCAGTCAAAAGAGCAAGATTTATGGCTCTTTTACCTTATAAAATGGATTAATTATGGAAGTGATTTTACTTGAAAGAATAGAAAAACTTGGACAAATGGGTGATGTTGTTAAAGTCAAAGATGGCTTTGCTAGAAACTTTTTATTGCCACAAAAAAAGGCTTTAAGGGCTTCAGATAATAATTTAGCCTATTTTGAAAAAGAGAAAGTTACATTAGAGGCAAACAATCTGAAACAAAAACAAGAAGCTGAAGTTATCCTAGAGAAATTAGATAATTTTAATCTAATTATAATTAGACAAGCTGGTGAAACAGGCCAATTATATGGGTCAGTTAATACAAATGATATTAAAACTGCTTTAGATGAGAATGGTTTTATTGTTGAAAAAAATCAAATTATACTAAATAAACCTATTAAAGAACTTGGCATACATAATGTCTCTGTTAAATTGCACCCTGAAGTTCAAGCAACAATTTCTGTAATTGTATCTCGAACTGACGCAGAAGCAGAAACCTTCATAAAGGGTGATGAAATTAAAATAGAAAATAATGAAAATTTAACTGAAGAAGATACAATTAATATCGAAGAAGTTTTTGAAGATGGAGCTGTCCCAGAAAATATTGGAGAAGAAATAAAAGACTCTTCAGAAGAAGATGAAGATGAAAAAGATGCTGAGGAAGTTAATAATGAAATTATTTCTGAGGCTAATAAATCTGAAAGAGAAGAAGAAGGTGTTTCTTAAAAAGATTATTAATTAAATTAGCTATATAATTTAATCATTTAATTCATTTAACCCCGATATTCACATTTATCCACAGTTTTTTTTCTTGGGTTATTTGCTTTTACTGATAAGTTAAGCGAATGAACACTTTAACTCCTTATCTTGTTAATGAAGACAAAAAATCTGAAGATAATTCATTAGAACTACCTCATAATATTGAAGCTGAACAACAACTCTTAGGCGCACTTATAAGAAATAATGATCTTATTGAAAAATGCAATAATACAAGATTAAGTGGAGAACATTTTTACAATAAACTTCATGGAGAGATTTATGAAAAAATAAATAAGTCTCTTTCAACAGGTAAAACTGCAAATATAATTTTTTTGAAAACTTTTTTCGAGAATGATGAGGAATTTGACTCTGATCAATATTTTGAGCAACTTGTTATTAATGCTGCACCAGGTCCTGCAATCGAACAATACTCATCATTAATTTATGACCTTGCCTTAAGACGAGAATTAATTAATACAGCAGAATTTCTTCAACACTCTTCATTCGATTTAGGCCAAGAAGACATAACAGCAAATGATATTATTGAAGAAACAGAAAGTAAATTATTTCAAATTGAAGTTTCTGGAGATGCTGAGCAAGGATTCGAGTCCTTTGAAAAAACTTTAACTGAGTCATTAACAACTATAGAATCCGCCTATCAATCATCAGGTGGTTTAGCTGGTTTATCAACAGGCTTTAAAGATCTAGATAAAGCTTTAGGCGGCCTACAAAAATCTGATCTAATTATTCTTGCTGGAAGGCCTGCTATGGGAAAAACTTCATTAGCTACTAATATAGGATTTAATGTTGCAAAGAAATTTTCAGAAACTCTACAAAATGATGAAGTAAAAACAGATAAAAATGGAAATATTGTCTCTGATGGAAGCGTTGTAGCTTTTTTTTCTTTAGAAATGTCTGCAGAACAACTAACAACCAGAATTGCTGCAGAACAATCGGGTATAGAATCTAATGAGTTAAGAAGGGGAAATATTAAGGAAGATCAATTTATGCATTATGCTAGAACAATAGCTGACTTAAAGTCTGTTCCTTTTTATATTGATCAAAGTGGCTCTATACCAATTGGAGTTTTAGCTACTAGAGCAAGAAGATTAGCAAGAACTTTAAAAACAACCAAGAATCAGGAGCTTGGATTAATTATTGTTGACTATATTCAATTAGCAACAACATCTTCAGGAAAATATCGAGATAGTAGGGTTCAAGAAGTAGCAGAAATTACACAAGGCTTAAAAACCTTAGCAAAAGATCTTGATGTACCAATTATTGCTCTTTCTCAACTTTCAAGGCAGGTTGAATCTAGAGATGATAAAAGACCTTTATTATCTGATTTAAGAGAATCTGGGGCAATTGAACAAGATGCTGATATTGTGATGTTTGTATATAGAGATGAATATTATTTACAAAACAATCAACCTCCTCCAGGCACTGAACAACATACTTCATGGTTAGCAAGAATGGATGAAGTTCATGGAAAAGCTGAAGTTCTAATAAGGAAACATAGACATGGACCAACATCAAATGTCCAATTACAATTTGAAGAAAGGCTAACAAAGTTTTCTGATCTTGCGAGAGAAAACTATTTACCCGAAAGATTTGAATAAGTGATTACAATAACTAAAAATATTGGAAAAGTTGCAATCTTATTTCTTAACAATACTGGTCACTTTTTTATTTTTTTTACAAAAATATCACGATCATTTTTTAAACCTTGGTATTTTAAAAATATTATTAATCAAATGATTTTTATAGGTTATTTCTCTTTACCTGTGGTTTCCTTGACATCGTTTTTTACAGGCGGTGCTCTTGCCCTGCAGATATATTATGGAGGAAACCAATTTAATTCTGAAGTAATTGTTTCTTCAATTGTAGCATTAGGTATAACAAGAGAATTAGGACCAGTTCTAGGTGGTATAGTGGTTGCAGGAAGAGTTTCTTCCGCGATTGCAGCTGAATTAGGGACCATGAAAGTTACAGAACAAATAGATGCATTAAAAACTCTTTCGGCTGACCCAATTAGTTACCTTATTGTTCCTAGAATAATCTCTGGAATCATCATGTTACCTATCTTAATTATTTTTGCTGATATCATTGGTATTATGGGCGGATGGTTTATAGGAACACAAAGCTTAGGATTTAATGGAAGTGTTTATATTCAAAACACAATTGATTTTCTTGATACCAACGATATAAGCTCTGGATTAATCAAAGCTTCTTTTTTTGGATTTATAATTACTATAATGGGTTGCTATCAAGGCTTTAATTCAAGTGGTGGTGCACAGGGTGTAGGAAAAGCAACTACAAATGCAGTGGTATCAGCTTCTGTTCTTATATTGGCTTCTAATTACATTATGACTAATCTATTTTTTGCTTCTTAAAATGATAAAAATAGAAAACTTACATAAATATTTTGAAAATAAAAAAGTTTTAAATGGGGTAAATCTTCATATAAAAGAAGGAACATCTTCTGTAATTATTGGTGGCTCGGGTACTGGTAAATCTGTTTTAATTAAATGTATTTTAGGCTTATTAACTCCTGAAGAAGGAAGAATATCAATAAAAAATAATCTCATTTTTGAAAATGGTAAATTTAAAAAAAATAATAAAATAAAAATTGGCATGCTTTTTCAAGGCGGCGCTTTATTTGATAGCCTTCAAATATGGCAAAATGTTAGTTTTTATAATATTCAAAATGGTAAAAACAAAAAATTTTGCTTAAAAGATGCAATTCTTAATCTTGAAAAAGTTGGATTAAGTAAAGATGTTGCTAGCTTATATCCTTCAGAATTATCTGGGGGAATGCAAAAAAGAGTTGCTTTAGCAAGAGCTATCTCTATTAAACCTGATATTATATTTTTTGATGAACCTACTACTGGTCTAGATCCAATTAGTGCTGATGTTATTAATAAACTGATAATAGAAAAGGTAAGAGATATTGGCGCTACTTCTCTTACTATAACCCATGATATGTCTAGTGCTAGAACAATATCAGATAAAATTCATATGCTTCATAAAGGTGAAATTATTTGGGAAGGAAATAAAGATACAATTAATAGCACTGATAACCCATTTGTAGTTCAGTTTATAAATGGTTTGTCTGAAGGGCCAATAAATTAAAAGAACAATTATCTAGTAATTTTAGTAATAAAGATTTATTTATGTAAGTCGATATTTGGGAAAATGATGGAAACTAATGTAATCGATTTAATTCTAATCTTTTCGATTGTGATTTCAGGTTCTTTGGCTTTGTTTCAAGGTTTTTTTAAAGAACTTCTTGCCTTACTTGGCTGGGTTGTAGCATTTGTAAATATAAAGATCTTTTTCGCTCATCTTTCAAAACCACTAGTTATATTTATAGAAAACGACTCTTTAAGAGATATAATCGTTATATCAACTATCTTTATTCTCACTTTAATTATTTGGAGAGTGACCTCAATACCAATACTTAAAATTTTTAAATCAACATCTATTGGGTATTTAGACAAATTACTTGGATTTTTCTTTGGAGTATTTAGAATTTTTGTTCTGGCCTGTATAATTTATATATACACATTAATGCCTAATGAAAAAGAGGATTTTCCTGAATATACTAAAAATTCAAAAATACTTCCTTTTATTGAAAGCCTATCGATTAGACTTACGGATAATTTTGAATTTTTTAATAAAACTGAAATGCAGGATATAATTAAAAACGATAATAAAAATGAAAGCATTGAAAACGAATAAAAAATCATCTTTTATTAAAGATGATAAATTACATGAAGAATGTGGTGTTTTTGGTGTATACAATCATGAAGATTCAGCTGCACTAACCGCATTAGGGCTTCATGCTTTACAACATCGTGGTCAAGAAGCTGCAGGAATAGTAACTTTTGATGGAACAAAGTTTATATCTGAAAGACACCCTGGATTAGTAAGTGATAACTTTACAAAAACTTCTGTAATAAATCGATTGGTTGGAAGTAGCGCTGTTGGGCATAATAGATATTCAACAACAGGTGCTACCATTCAAAGAAATATCCAACCTTTTTTTGCAGATTTATGGGGCGGAGGATTTGCAATAGCTCATAATGGAAATATTACAAACGCATTATCACTAAGAGATGAGCTCATTAGAAAAGGTTCAATCTTTCAATCAACCTCAGATACAGAAACTATCTTACAATTAGTTGCTAGATCTGATGCAGATAGAACATTGGATCGCTTAGTTGATGCGTTAATGCAAATTTCAGGAGCATGGGCATTAGTGGTACTAACTAATAAAAAATTAATTGGTGCTAGAGATCCTTTTGGAATAAGACCTCTCGTCTTAGGAGAGTTAGACGGAGCAAAAATATTATCTTCAGAAACTTGTGCACTTGATATTATTGGTGCAAAATTTATACGAGAAATTGAACCTGGTGAAATCATTGTAATTACAGAAGATGGCGAGGAGAGCATTAAACCTTTTCCAAACGCAAGATTGCGTCCTTGTATATTTGAATACATCTATTTTTCAAGACCTGATTCCATGTTAGATGGGAAATCTGTTTATGAATGTAGAAAATCATTTGGAAAAAATCTAGCTAAGGAATGCCCAGCTAACGCCGATGTTGTTGTTCCAGTTCCTGACTCAGGTGTTCCAGCAGCTTTAGGATACTCCGAAGAATCAAAAATACCTTTTGAATTATCAATAATAAGGAATCATTATGTAGGAAGAACATTTATTCTACCAACACAGTCAAATAGACAATCATCTGTAAAACTTAAACATAATCCTGATAGAGGCTCAATAAAAGGTAAAAGCGTAGTTTTAATCGATGATAGTGTAGTAAGGGGAACAACTTCAGTCAAAATTGTTGAATTAATGAGAGAAGCTGGAGCATCAGAGATACACATGAGAATAGCCTGCCCTCCGATAAAGTATCCCGATTTCTATGGAATAGATACTCCAGAGACCGAACAATTATTAGCTTCAAATAAAAGTTTAGATGAAATGTGTAAATATATTGGCGCTGACTCGCTAGGTTTCCTCTCATTAGACGGTTTATATCAATCAATGGGATATAAAAAAGGAAGAAATAATGATAGTCCAGAATATACTGATCATTGCTTTACAGGAGACTATCCTACAAATCTTAACGATTACAAAAGCGAAAAGATTCAAGAACAACTTTCTTTATTATCTGAAAACGAAAGCCAAAATTAATTAATGATTAAAGATTATAAAGATAAAATTGCTCTTGTTACTGGTTCGTCAAGAGGATTAGGAAAATATTTATCAATCGAATTAGCAAAAAAAGGTTTTGAAGTAATATTAGTTGCACGAACAGTTGGTGCACTTGAAGAACAATATGATGAAATAATTAAGCTTGGTTCAAAATCAACAATTGTCCCATTAGACCTTAGTGAAGATGATTCAATTGATAAATTAGGTTTTGAAATAAATAAAAAATGGGGGAGATTAGATTTACTTGTTTCTAACGCAGCAATAACTAATGAGTTAACTCCATTATCTCATCTAAAACCTGATATTTGGGAAAAAGTGATAAATTTTAATTTAACATTAAATTATCGTTTAATTAGATCTTGTGAACACCTTCTTAAAGCATCTATAGATGCAAAATGTTTATTTATACTGGATAAAGAGACAAAAGAAGATAAGCCATACCATATCCCTTATTCAGTAAGTAAAGCTGGACTAGAAAAAATGATCTCTATATGGGCTAAAGAGGTATTAAAAGACAAAATTGACATCCATTATTGCTTTGCACCAAGAATGAATACTTTCTTGAGAAAGACAATTATTCCTGGCCTTAATGAATCAGACTTCAATAACCCTGAAGAAATATCTGAAATAATTATAGAAAATTTATTAAAGTCTAATGAAAAAGATAAAAATCTTATTGAAATTTTATGTTAGTCTTTTTTGTAAGGATTTTCAGTCTTTTTATATACTATTTTAATTGGTATTCCGCTTAGAGAAAACTCTTCACGCAGATTATTAAGTATATATCTTTTATATGAATCTAAAACTGATTTTGGTTTATTTGTAAAAATAGCAAAATAAATGGGATTTGAATTTATTTGAGTAATATATTTAAAACGGACCTCTCTTCCATTATCAGTTGGGTGAGTATGCATTGAAGTTACTTTATCTAAAAAAGAATTAAGTTTATGTGTTGATATTTCAACAAAACTTAAATTATGCATTTGTAGAACTGTTTTCATTAATTCCTCTACTCCATGACCACTTTTAGAGGAAACAAAAACTATGGATGCCCCTCTAAATTGTGATAGAGATTTAGAAACTTTATCAAAAATTTTACTTTTAGAATCCCCCTTATCCTTTATTAAGTCCCATTTATTAATGGCCAATATGAATGGTTTTCCTTTTTCTTCCATATAATTTGATATTATTAAATCTTGTTTATCAAAACCGATAGAGGCATCTATCATAAGAATTGAAATATCCGAAGTATCAACTGATCTTAAACTGCTTTTAGAAGATTTCTTTTCTACTTCATCGCTAATTTTTGATTTTCTTCTTAAACCTGGTGTATCAATAATAATATAATTATTTTTTTTCCATTGGAATTCTTCTGATATGGTATCACGAGTTAAACCAGCTGTTTCTCCTACAAGCTGTCTATCTTCTTTGAGTAAAAAATTTGTTAAAGTAGATTTTCCAGAATTTGGACGACCTAAAATAGAAATTTTAATTTTATTATCTTCTTTTAATAAACTTGATTCATCCTCCGCATCCTCGTGATTGAATGATTCATAAATTAATGACTTAAGGTATTGAATACCCCTATTATGTTCGGCAGATATATTTATCGATTCTCCAAAACCAAAAGAATCAAACTTTAAGGCTTCCTGATCTTGTTTTACTGTTTCACATTTATTAGCTGTTAAAAATATCTTTTTTCCACTTTTCCGAACCAATTTTGCTAGAAATAAATCATCAGAAGTTATTTCAGAGCGAACATCAACAAGAAAAAGTATAGCGTCAGATTTTTTAATTACTTTTTTGGAGGTCTCTTTAAGTATTTTTGATAAATTTTTCTTGTTAGTTTCTTCTAATCCTGCGGTATCAATTAATTCTATATTAAGGCTTCGGTCAGCATATGTTTCAATTATATAATCCCTTGTAACCCCTGGGTTATCTGCAACAATAGCCCTATTTTTTCCTATTAATCTATTAAAGAGTGTAGATTTACCAACATTTGGCCTTCCAATAATTGCTATAGTTTTGACCATAACACTATAACTTAAGCTCAATTATAAGCTGAAAGATCTCCATTATCGTTTAAAATATAAATAGTGTTATTTACTACTAAAGGCGGTAAATAGCTAGATCCCGATATTTTATTAGAATTTAAAATCTCGCCATCATCGGGGGAAACCCAAATTGCTTTACCTTCCGATGAAATTGCTAACAATTTACTTGAAACCATAACTGGCCCACTCCACTGAATAGGGTTTTTCTTCTTCTCTTCATTCTTATATTGCTCTAATTGTGTAACCCAACGAATTTTTCCTGATCTCTTGGATATACATACTAACTCTGCATTAGATGTTAAAACAAATAACCAATCACCTGAAAGCCAAGGCGTTTCTGTGCTCGACATATCAATTGTCCATACTCTTTCGCCAGTTGAAATATCAATAGAAACCATTCTACCTGCATGACTAACACTAAATAATTGGCCATCATCAATGATTGGTCGCGCTGTTATAGAATTAATTTCGGATAGTGAAGTGGATGAGCCTGTTCTTGATAAAGAGTCACTCCA
The DNA here is from genome assembly GCA_902608415.1 of uncultured PS1 clade bacterium. Lineage (GTDB taxonomy): Bacteria > Pseudomonadota > Alphaproteobacteria > MED-G09 > MED-G09 > AG-430-B22. Next base: position 95,259 of record CACLNZ010000001.1, on the reverse strand, counting down.
AATAACTGATCCGTTTAATGGTCGTATTGCGTAAATCTCTCCGGAAGAATAAGGAACAAATATTAAACCATCTCCTGCAGCAACTGAAGTAGATGATAAAATTGTTGCTGACTCTAATATTCCTCTGTGTGTCCACATTACTTCACCTGAATCCTTATCTACTGCGAAGAGTTGATTATCATGTGTTATAACAAAAACAAGATCTTGAAAAACTATTGGTGAAGATCTACTAGGAATTCTCATATTCAATTCCCAAAGCATTTCACCTGAATCAGCTGAGAACGCATATAAATATCCAAATCCAGTTGAGGCATAAATAACTCCATCAGAAAATGATAACCCACCACCAAATCCTTCTCTTTTATTTTCTTTTTTTATAGCAAGGTTGTTATTCCATAGTCTTTTTCTTTTATTTATATCAAAGGCTTGGATTTTTGAATCTGAAGATAAAGAAAAAACCTTATTATCAGCTATTATTGGCATGGATATTAAATAAGCCATTTTTGTTGAACCAGTTCCTATCTTCATATTCCATTTTCTATTTAGAGAAGTTGGTCCAGATAAGTTTTCTAATGCATTATTAAGTGATCCGCCTGGGTATAGCCAATCAGAGTTTGTTTTTTCCTGCGGCAAAGCAATATTGCTTTGAAGTGTTTGAGGATCAGAAACAAGATTTTTTCTTAATTTGAGAATTGATATTCTATCACCCTTTATACGGTCTTTATCAATATCACTTCCACCAAAAAAGTTTGAGGACCCACACGAACTTAATAGAGGTAAAATTATTAAAATTGTAATTAATCTATTCATATTATTTAATATTATCATAACTTAAAATTTGTTCAGAAAATATTTTCGACCTTGAGGCAATATTCCTTGGAGAAGATGCGTCATTCGCAATTTCACTAAACTTTTTTGATGACTCTTGATATCTATTATCCCTGTAATAAGCCAAAGCAATAATTTCCTTTGCATAAAAAGAAAAGGGGCCTGTAGAATTTAAAAGACTAGATAATTTATCTTCAATATTACTAATCTCAGCATTATCAAGCATAATATATCCTGATTTTAAAATAGCAAAATCGTTAATTTTTTTTGAAAGATTTTTATCTTTTGCTGCTTTACCTAAATATTCTAATGCCAAGACTTTATTCCCCTCTTTAACTGCAATATTTGATAAATTAAACAAAGAAAGGCCAGAATATCCGTTAGATTCATTTACTAATGACTCAAAAATATCAATTGCATCATTATTATTTTCATTGTCTAAAACTGCAAGCGCCTCTTCATATTGATCAGATGAATTTTCGGAATTTTTGTATCCTAAATAATTAGAAAACTCATAGCCTCCAAAAGATATTATAATAATCAATATTAATGAAATAAGGTATAAACCAAATCTATCCCACAAGGCTTTAAGTTGCTTCTTTCTTAATTCTTCTTCAATTTCATTTTCTAATGGTTCTGACATAACCTTCTCCAAACTATAAAGGAAATTAGAGGTAAAAATATGTTATAACAAGTTTATGTTTATATTTAAATTAATAAGATATGCAATTGAAATGCAATTAATTGTTCTATTATCTATATATTGTAAGTTACTTAATATTGATAAAACATCAAAACAGATAGGTTTATTATCCAGAAAACTTGGTCCAAAACTAGGAATTTCGAAAAGGGCTAATCAAAATTTATTGAAAGCAATGCCAACCTTAAATAAAAGCAAAAGGTCAGAAATAATAATAGATATGTGGGAAAACCTAGGAAGAACTTCAGCAGAATTTTTTAACATAAAAACACTCATCAAAGAAAATAGCAGAATAAGTATTAAAGGAAGGGAGATCTTAGAGGCAAATAAAAATAATGGAGTAATTTATGTATCTGGTCATATAGCAAATTGGGAAATTATTCCCATAGCAATAAAAGAGGTAGATCATCTAGTTGGTGCGGTTTTTCGTGAGTCAAATAATTTTTTTTTTAACAAATGGATGATTCAACAAAGAAAACTAATAACAGAGCATCAATTTCCCAAAGGCCCTACTGGGGCTAAAGAAATATTAAATTTTTTAAAAGATAATGGAAGCGTAGCTATGTTAGTTGATCAAAAGCTATCTAATGGAGTAAAGGCTAATTTTTTTGGCTTAAATGCTATGACTGCCTCAACACCTGCATCACTTTCATTAAAATATGGGTACCCTGTAATACCTCTTAAAGTAAAAAGAAAAGATGGTGTTAATTTTGAAATTGAATTTTTTGATAAAATTGAAATTGATAAAACAGGAAATATTGAAATTGATATCCTTAATTTTACTAATAAAATTAATTTATTTTTGGAAAAAATTATTTTAGATAACCCTAAAGAGTGGTTCTGGCTTCATAATAGATGGGATAAAAGGTTCAATTAGTATTAGATAGCTTACCTTTTAATGAGCTATGAGCGTCAAAATATGGCTCTTGTTTATCAACTGACCAATATTTTAATTCATTTATGGGTATTCTTTTTTTTGTGACTACGCAAATTACATATTCACCTCTTTCTAAAACTTGAAAATTACCATCACCGTATATTAATTTTGCTTCTTTATTCATAATTTATTTATCTTTTTTAAGACTAACCTTTATCTTGTCGTTTTTATAAAAATTTATTATCAATTCATCGTTCATTTTCAATTTTTTTGAATTAGTAACTATTTTAGAGTTCTTATCATTTATAACAGCAAAACCTCTTTTAAGTACACTGTTGTAACTCAATACATCCAGCATTCCTGACTGAAGTTGAAGAGAATTAATCTTACTTTCAATAATATTCGAAGCAGATTTAAGTAATCTATTTGAAGCATTCAAATGCATATCTTCTGATTTATCAAAATTTCTAATCAAATTATTAACCTTTAAATACTCAACCTTTCGTAAGAAAGTATTCTTATAACTTTTTACCATTGAAATAAGAGTTATATTTAGGATTGAGCTTGTTTTATTAAATCTTAAATTATAATTTCTTAATAATTTATCTAATTTAGGTAAAGCCTTATCTATTAATATTAATGATCTCTTTTCATAATCCAATCTGTTATTTATGTAATTTTTTATTCTTTCAAAAAAATCTTTAGTCGAAACTAATAAATCTCCTCTTACTGGTACTGCCATTTCTGCAGCTGCAGTTGGGGTTGGGGCCCTTAAATCCGCAACTAAATCAATAAGTGTTGTATCTGTTTCATGACCAATTGCTGAAATTATAGGAATTTTTGATTCAAAAACTTTACGAACTAATTCTTCATCATTAAAACCCCATAAATCTTCAACACTTCCTCCGCCTCTAGCAATTATAATAACATCTGGTTTTTCTAAATTACTTTGCTCCAGTAAATGAAATCCTTCAATAGCGTCTATCACTTCCTCGGATGATGACTCTCCTTGAACCTTTACAGGCCATAATGTTACATTTATGGGAAACCTATCATGAATTCTATGAAGAATATCTCTTATTACAGCTCCAGTTGGACTAGTTATCACTCCAATTCTTCTAGGTAAAAAGGGAATATTTTTTTTATGGTCATCATCAAATAACCCTTCTTTTAATAATTTATCTTTTCTTTTTTCCAGCAAAGCCATTAATGCACCAATGCCAGCAGGTTCCATATTTTCTATTATAATTTGATACTTAGACTGGCCAGAATAAGTAGTTACTTTTCCCGTACAAACCACCTCTAGACCTTCCTCAGGAAGAATATCTAATTTATTCACACTACCTTTCCAAATAATTCCTGATATTACAGAAGTATCGTCTTTCAAGTCTAAATAGATATGACCTGAATTAGGCTTTGAAACCCTACCTATTTCAGCTTTTATTCTTATATAATCAAAATTATCTTCAATTATTCTCTTAATAGAATTAGAAAGTTCAGAAACGGTATATTCAAGACTATTTATTAAATTATCATTCATTATGTAGCTTTTTTTTATTCTAAATTAACTTATAATACTTCAAAATCAATATAATATAATTAATATGAATATACTTTTAATAGGTGGTGGCGGAAGAGAGCATAGCGTAGCTGAGGCTCTTTCAAAAAGTAATAAAATTAATGAGCTGCACTGTATACCTGGAAACGCAGGTATAGAAAAAATTGCAAGATGTCATAATTATGATATTTCAAATCAACAAGAAATTTTACAATTTTGTGAAAATAATAATATTGATATTATTTTTATAGGACCAGAAACTCCTCTTGTCGAAGGTCTGGCTGACTATCTTGATAGAAATAATTTTTTTACCTTTGGGCCAAATCAAAAAGCTGCTCAACTCGAAGGATCAAAATCCTTCACAAAGAATATATGTAAAAAATACAATATTCCTACCGCAAAATATAAAACTTTTTCAAATGCAAAAGATGCTCTTGATTATATCGATAACCAACCAATACCGCTTGTGATTAAAGTGGATGGGCTTGCAGCAGGTAAGGGAGTAATAATTGCAGAAACAAAAGATCACGCTATTAATTCAGTTAATGAAATATTTTCTGGTAAATTTGGAAATGCTGGAGATGAAATTGTCATTGAAGAATTTCTAGATGGCGAAGAAGCAAGTTTTTTCATTATTTCAGACGGAAAATCTTTTATACCCTTAACATCGGCACAAGACCACAAAAGAATTGGAGACGGAGATACTGGTTTAAATACAGGTGGTATGGGAGCATACTCACCTGCACCGATTATGAATAAGGATTTAGAGGAAAAAACAATAAATAAAATTATCAAACCTACAATTAAAGCTATGAACGATTATGGATCACCTTATATTGGAATATTATATGCTGGTTTAATGATAAAGGATAATGAGCCTAAGTTAATTGAATATAATGTTAGATTTGGTGATCCAGAATGTCAGGTAATAATTCCTAGACTTGAAAATGACTTAGTTGATTTACTAATTAATGTTAAAGAAAAAAGTCTTGATAATTATACTTTACGATGGAAAGAAAATTTTGCAATTACGGTAGTTTTAGCGGCGAAAGGATATCCAGAAAGCTATAAAACTGGGGATGAAATTAAGGGATTAGATACAATAGATAACATAGATGATGCAGAAATATATCATGCAGGTACAAAAATTAAAGATAATAAAATTGTTACTTCTGGAGGAAGAGTCTTAAATATAAATGGTTATGGAGAAAATTTAGCTGATGCAAAAGAAAAAGCTTATAATCTTGTAAAAAAAATTAACTGGCCAGATTATTATTACAGGAAAGATATTGGTTGGAGAGCATTAAAGGAATAAAAATGAATACAGAAGAGGAATCATCTACAGAAAAATTTACTGGTACAATGCAAGTGCAGGAAAAACTTAAAATTCCTGAAAAAGAATTAGAGACCTACTTAAATGATAATGTTAATAATTTTAATGGACCGTTAGAAGTTAAAGAATTTAAAGGCGGACAATCTAATCCGACATATCAACTTGTAACACCTAAGAAAAAATATGTCTTAAGACGTAAACCCCCAGGAAAACTTCTTCCTTCAGCTCACGCAGTAGATAGAGAATATAAAGTTATAACTGCTCTTAATTCAACTGGTTTCCCAGTGCCTAAGACTTACAAGCTTTGTTTGGATGAAAGTGTCATAGGAACAATATTTTATGTCATGGAAATGGTTGAGGGAAATATTTATTGGGAACCAACTATTCCAGAAGTTCATAATGAATTAAGAGCTAAAATTTATAGAGAAAAAAATAAAACTTTATCAGATTTACATAACACAAATTATAAAGATATAGGTCTTGAGGATTTTGGAAAACCGGGGAATTATTTTTCTCGGCAAATATCTAGATGGACCAAGCAGTACATTGCTTCAGAAACAGAAGAAATAACCGAGATGAATAAATTAATAGATTGGTTGCCAAACAATATTCCTGGAGACGACGAAACATCAATAGTTCATGGAGATTATAGGTTAGATAATATGGTTATTGATAGAAATAACTCAAAAGTTTTAGCTGTCTTAGATTGGGAATTATCAACACTTGGTCATCCTTTAGGTGATTTTACATACCACCTCATGCAGTGGTACATGCCTGGTGATGGAACTGGAGCTGGAACACAAACATTATCAAACACAGATTTAAAATCAATTGGAGTACCTAGCGCTGAAGATTATATCAAAATGTATTGTGATAATACGAATAGAAAAGAGATAGAAAATATTGATTTTTATCTTTCTTATAATTTTTTTAGATTAGCAGGAATTTTACAAGGTATTATTGGTCGAGTTAGAGATGGAACGGCAGCTAGTGAACATGCTGAAGATAGATCAGATAGAGTTCGGCCTCTTGCAGAATCAGGTTGGTTTTATGCTCAGAAGGCTGGTGCAGTTTAATTATTTTTCAATAATTTTTACTCCACTCTCTTCTCCTAATATTACAATATTTGCCATATCAACAAATAACCCATTCTCGACTACTCCAGGAATTGTATTTAATAAATTATCAACAATAGAAGGCTCTTTTATTAAACCAATTGATAAATCATAAATTAAATTTTTGCTATCGGTCTGAAAAGGTAAGTCATTTAGTATTCTTAAGTCTGCAATCCCGGAGTATCCTATTGCTTCAAGCTTTTCTAAAACACGCTTTATCGTTGTATCATGCTCAAAAGGTATAACTTCAATAGGTAATTTAAAATCACCTAATTTGCTTACTTTTTTTGAATCATCTGCAATAACAATCATTTTTTTGGAATTGAAAGCTATAATTTTCTCTCTTAATAACGCACCACCACCACCTTTTAAAAGTGAGAGATTGTCATCAATTTCATCTGCTCCATCAATTGTAATATCAAGAATATTGTAATCTTCTAAATTTCCAAGAGGAATTTTTAATGTCTCAGACAATTTTTTTGTATTTTCTGATGTAGGAATGCATATAATTTCAAAACCATCTTTTACATTCTCCGATAGAACCTTTGTAAATTCGTCAGCAGTACTTCCGGTTCCTAAACCGAGCTTCATACCCTCTTCAATATATTCAAAAGCTTTTTTGGCAGCTTTAATTTTTTTTTCTTTAGACATTAAGTTTCCTCTGAACCTGCTTTTATTTTGTGCGCTTTCAATATTCTATCATATGCGCTATTAATGATGGCTAGTTTTTCATTTGCCATACCTAATAACTCTTTTGGTACCCCGTTTGCAATCATTTTATCAGGATGATTTTGTGCGGCTAATTCTTTCCATGCTTTTTGCGCAATATCAATATTTGAACCAGCATTGATACCTAAAATTAACCATGGATCATCAATCTCTGATGCCATATGGCTAGCCCTAATACGAGCAAATTCTGCTGATGAAAAACCAAAAATACCTGCTACATTCTCTAAAAAAACAACTTCGCTTTCATTTACTGGCCCATCAGACTTTGCAATATGGAATAATCCATCAAGAACATTTTCTAAAACCTCAAATTTTCCTTCAAAAATTTTAGAAATTTGTTCAGCATATGCTTCATAACCAGCAATATCTTGTTGTGCTAATTTATAAATTTTAATTACATTATTTAATTCATTCTTTGGAACTTCACTTAGTATTTCATTAAATGCCATTAATTCTTTTTCTGAAAAATCACCATCTGCTCTAGACATTTTTGCCGAAAGAGCTATTAAAGCTATAGCGAATGCCACATCTTCATCTTCTTTATCAATGACATAATGACCTGCAACTGCTCCAACAACAGCACCTATAATTCCACCAATAAAATATCCAGCGGAAGCACCAGCAAGTTTACCCCAAGTCGACATGTTAGTAATTTATCCTGAGTCGTGATAAATTTCTTTTCTTGAATATATATTTATAATCCGAGCACGGCTTTAGAAATAATATTTCTTTGGATCTCATTTGAACCAGCATAAATAGTTGTTTTTCTTCCATTATAATATTCAGGAGTAATTGTTGCAGCATATTCTGGTCCAATACTCGGTTCATTAACATTTGCAAAAGTATCTTCTACAAATGGATGAGACCAATATCCTATAGCCTCAACGGCAAGTTCCTGTAAATATTGACCTATCTCAGTACCTCTTGTTTTTAAAATTGAAGATTCTGGACCCACTCTTTGTCCAGCAGACAATGCTGAAAAAATTCTATGTTCTACAAACTCCATAGCTTGAATTTGAATTTCACATTCATTAATTTTATTTAGAAAATCATTATCATCTAATAAAGTTAAACCATCACCAACAGATGTATCTCTAGCTATTTCTTTTAAATTCTTTATGCCTCTATATAACCCTGGTGAATATGCTGTTCCTCTCTCAAATTCAAGTAAGTACTTCGCATATGTCCAACCTTTATTTTCTTCCCCAATTAAATTTTGTATTGGAACTTTTACATCCTCAAAAAAGACTTGATTAACCTCTTGATGTGGTTCTGGACTATTATCGATTGTAATTAAGGGCCTTACCTCAATACCAGGAGACTTCATATCAATTAATAAGAAAGATATCCCTTGTTGAGGTTTTTCTGTTTTTGAAGTTCGAACTAAACAAAAAATCCAATCAGCATATTGTGCCATAGTGGTCCAAATTTTTGTTCCATTAACTAAATAATGATCACCCTTATTTTCTGCCTTACATTGTAATGAAGCTAAATCGGAACCAGAACCAGGCTCTGAATAACCTTGACACCACCAAACATTACTTTCAAGAATATCAGGTAGAAATTTATCTTTTTGTTCTTGCGAACCGAATTCCATAATCACAGGTGCTACCATCGATAATCCAAATGGTATAGTTCTTGGTGCTCCCTCACGAGCCATTTCTGATTCAAAAATATACTTTTGTGTAGAAGTAAAACCTGCTCCACCATATTGCTCTGGCCAGTTTGGTGCCATCCACCCTCGTTGATGTAAAGATTTTTGCCATTTTACATGAAGATCTTTTCCAGCATGGCCGTTTTTTGATAGAGATAAAGTTTTTCTCATATCTTCTGTAAAGGTTTCTTTAATAAAACTTCTTACCTCATCTCTAAATTTTATATCTTCATCTTTAAAACCTAATTGCATAATTTCTCCTATTTACCTTTAAAATTTCCGTCTCTCTTTTCAAAAAATGCTGATAATGCTTCTTGATGATCTTCAGTTAAGTGCATCAAAGCTTGCATATTTGCCGACATTTCAAGCACAGTATCGAAACTATTTGTAATTCCTTCTCTAAGTAGTTTTTTGGCCATTCTTAAGGCATCAGGAGGTTGTTTTACAATTTCTAAAGCAAGCGTATTAGCATCTTCCATTAATGATTCATGTTTTGATATCTCACTAATCAAACCCCACTCTTTGGCTGTTTCAGAATTAATAATTTTACCAGTATAAAGTAGTTCAGCTGCTTTCGAAAAACCTATTATTTTTGGTAGCAACCAGGCTCCACCGTCACCTGGGATCAATCCAATTTTTAAAAAAGTAACACCAAATTTAGCCTTTTCTGATGCTATCCTTACATCTGCAAGACATGCTACATCATTGCCTAAACCAATCGCCGGTCCATTTATTGCTGCAATTACAGGAACCTCAATATTCCATACAGCTCTTATTATTCTATGGATACCATATCGATATCTTTCTCTTAGAGCTACAGAAGATCCAGAAAAATTACCTTTTTTTTCCTTCATATTTTTGACATTTCCACCAGCAGAAAAAGCGGAGCCCTCTCCAGTAAGAATTACACATCTTATATCTCTATCATTATTGATTAAATCTCGAGCTTCTTCAAAATTTTCTGCATCTTCAGGTTCGCCAAGAGGGTTTCTTATATCTGGTCTATTAAGTTTTAATGTTCCAATAGAGCCATTTTTTTCAAATTTTAGCCATTCATTCATATTACTTTACTCGGCAGAAGAATATTTTTTTAAATGATGATCAATATTACCATAGGAATTTTCGATCATAGATAATCTTTTAAAATAATGACCAACATTTAATTCGTCTGTCATTCCCATACCGCCATGAAGTTGAACAGCACTTTGACCAATAAATTTAGCAGCTTTAGCGATTTGAACTTTGGCTCCTGAAGCTGCTTTTCTTCTTTCCGCATATTCTTCATCCAATTTTAAATTTACCATATAAGTCATAGATACACTTTGTTCATATTGCATGAACATATCTACCATACGATGTTGGAGAACTTGGAATTTACCAATAGGTTGGCCAAATTGTTTTCTAGTTTTGCAATATTCTACTGTAGCATCATTTAAAACTTTCATTGCGCCTATAGCTTCAGAACAAATAGCTGCAATAGTTTCATCAACTATTAATTCGATTAGTTCAGCTCCTTTGCCTTCTTCGCCAATTAACTCATCTTTAGAAATCGTTACATTTTCTAATGTTAGTTCTGATGCTCTACTCCCATCAACAGTTGGATAATCTCTAATTGATAAACCTTCTGAATTTTTATCAACAATAAGAACTGATACTCCATCAGAGTCTCTTTGGTCACCTGATGTTCTAACTGAAACAATAAATTTATTTGCCCATGGACCTCCAGATACAACTGATTTGTAACCATTAATAATATAATTATCACCATCAAGCGTAGCAGTAGTAGTCAGATCGTTTAAATTATATCGCCCTTGTGGTTCAGCATATGCAAAAGCCCAAATATCTTGGCCTGAGATAACCCCAGGAATATATTTTTCTTTTATGCTTGCATTTGCTCTTCTTAAAAATCCTCCGCATGTCACCACAGTTTGAATATAAGGCTCTACAACTAGACCTTTTCCAAATTCCTCAGCAACAATCATTGTTTCAACAGATCCAAAATTTAATCCACCATCTTCTTCAGAAAAAGGTAAACCTAACAAACCAAGTTCAGCAAATTGTTTCCAATTTTCTTGTTTCATTCCTTCTTCAGACTTAACTATTGCCTGCCTTTTATCAAAATCATAATTGTCTTGAATAAAAGACTGTATTGTATTCCTCAATAAAGTTTGTTCTTCACTAAAAGAAAAATCCATTGTTACCTCCTATAACCCTAACACCATTTTGGCGATAATATTTTTTTGAATTTCGTTTGATCCGCCATAAATGGAAGTTTTTCTAGTATTAAAATAATTTTGCGCAACACCATGACTATAATCAGGACCAATTGTTAAATAATTAGATCCTTGTCTTTCAAAAGCAGGAGTTAGATATGGGTTAGAGTAATGACCTACTGCTTCCATGGTTAATTCTGTAATCCTCTGTTGAATTTCAGTTCCTTTAATTTTAAGTATTGAAGACTCAGCGCCTGGTCCCTCTCCTTTACTTTCTTTTGCTAAAGTCCTTAATTCTGTATACTCAAGAGCAGTTAAATCAACCTCAAGATCTGCAATTTTTGAATTAAAATCTGAATCATTTATTAAATTATCACCATCCATATATTCAGAAGATGCTATATCTTTGAGACGCTCTATTGCTTTTTTAGATCTTGCTACACCCGCTATTCCTGTTCGCTCATTACCTAATAGAAATTTTGCAATTGTCCATCCCATATTTTCTTCTCCAACAAGATTTTCTGCTGGCACTTTAACATCCTCTAAAAAAACTTCATTAACCTCATGCCCACCATCTAAAGTAATAATTGGCTTAACATCAATTCCTTCAGCTTTCATATCAATTAAAAGAAAGGATATGCCCTCTTGAGGCTTTCCATCGCTCTTTGTTCTTACTAAACAAAACATCCAATCAGCAAATTGGGCTAATGTTGTCCATGTCTTATGTCCATTAACAACATAATGATCTCCGACTTTCTCTGCTTTCGTTCTTAAACTTGCTAAATCAGATCCTGCTCCAGATTCTGAATAACCCTGACACCACCAATCATTTCCAGATAAAATACCTTTTAAGACCCAATCTTTTTGATCTTCATTTCCAAAACCAATTATAACCGGACCAAGCATAGTTAAACCAAAGGGGATTAAAGGAGTTGTACCCATATTAGCGCATTCTTGATCCCAAATATATCTCTGAGTAATATTCCAACCTGTTCCACCATATTCTTCTGGCCATTGAGGCGCAATCCAACCTTTTTTATACAAAACTTTATGCCAAGAGAGCATATCCTCTCTTGTTAAATCAGTTCTTTTATCAATATCTTTTAATTTTTGAGGAAAGTTCTTATCTATAAAATCTTTTACCTCTTGACGAAAATTCTCATCTTCTTTTGTAAATGCTAGATCCATTTTTCAAAATATTCCTACATAATCAGTTAGTTAACAGTTTAGTATTAATTTAAATATAATTTATTATATATTCTTAACAGAGGTTAATATTTAAATCCATTACCTTTTTGACGCATATTTTTTCAATTTATTTAATAAAATTTATATATTTAAAATTATATAATGGTTATATATTATTTATTGCTTAGGGGTTTATAAAATGGACAGAAAAGAAGAGTATAATCAAATAGCAGAAAGAGTTGTTGGTCATGTTGAGAATAATACTACTGACCAGGCTAAAAATATACTTTCAGTTCCCACATCAGATTATACATGTAAAAATAGATGGAATTCTGAAATAAATAAAATATTTAAAGAATTACCTCTAATGTTGGCATTATCAATTGAAATACCAAATAAAGGTGATTACAAAAGTATGGAAGTTGTTGGGATACCAGTTCTAATAACAAGAGATAAAGAATCAAAGGTTCATGCTTTTAGAAATGTTTGCTCACATCGTGGAGCTCCTTTAGCTGGTGAAGAAATTGGGAATAAAAATAGATTTACATGCCCATATCATGGCTGGACTTATTCAAATCAAGGTAATCTGATTGGTGTTCTGGAAAATGATAAATTTGGTGAACTTGATAAAAATTGCAATGGGCTTGAGGTTTTGCCTTGTGAAGAATTTGGTGGAATGATTTTTGTAACCCTAACTCCTGATTTAGAATTAAATTTAGATAAATTTCTTGGAGGTATGAAATCTGAGATAGAGCATTTCAAACTTCAAAACTGGCATTATCATGGCTTTAAAATCATTCATGGTGCAAATTGGAAAATAGCTTTTGACGGATATTTGGAAGGTTATCATTTTTCAACTGCTCATAAAGAAACAATTCTACCTATGACCAAACAGGGTATTATGGACTTTTCATCATTTGGCCCTCATCTTAGGATCGCTTTTGCATCAACAACTATTGATGAAATACATGATTTACCAAAAAATGAATGGTGGAAAAAAGAAGGAGCTGGTGTAGATTTTGTAAGGACATTATTCCCTAATATTTCAATTTCGCTCGGACTTGGAATTGGTCAAATAGCTCAAATCCTACCAGGTAATACTCCTGATAAGAATACAACGGTTTTGCATTATGTTGCACCTGAAACACCGAAAAATAAAGAAGATAAAGCTGAGTTAGATCATTTTATGAATTTCTTAAGAGATGTAGTTAATGATGAAGATTATGCTCTAGGATTAGAAATCCAAAGAGGTTTAGAATCAAACTCAAAAAAGAATGTTCTTTTTGGAAAGAATGAAAGAGGTAACCAATACTTTCATAAATATGTAGATTTTTATATAGATGAAAATATCAAAAAACCGCCAATTCTATAGCGACAAATCTCTTAAGCCTTGAAATATATATACTCATAACTATTTAATAATTGAGGACGCCTTTTGAGGGTCTTCATTTGTTAAACTTGCTTTTTAAAGGAGTATAAAAATGAGAACAACTTTTGACACTATATGGAGAGATTTATCTCCATTTACTATTGGCTTTGATCGTACCTTTGATACATTGTCTTTATTGGCTAAAAATCAAGCTCAAAATGTGAATTATCCGCCTTATAATATTAGAAAATTATCGGATAACAAATACAGTATTGAGCTAGCATTGGCCGGTTTTGAAGAAAAAGATGTTGATATCGAAGTAGTTGGTGAAAACCTTGTAATTTCAGGAAAAAGACCAGATGATTCAAATGATAATTTGGTTCATCAAGGTTTAGCTGCAAGAAATTTCAATAGAAAATTCGTACTTTCAGATGATATGATCGTAAAAGGCGCAGCTCTTTCTAACGGAATTTTATATGTTGGACTTGAAAGAGTGGTACCTGATCATAAAAAACCAAAAAAGATTACTCTTACATCAAAAGAAAATCTTTTAAAAAATTAATGTCAAAAGGGGGTTTTAATACCCCCTTTTTTTAATAAATTGCTAGATACTTTGAAAAAAATATATAATCTGTTTTTATCAATTTTTCAAAGTGAATAATGTCATCAATAACTGAAAATCCATCAAACAGCTTAAGGAATTATGTTTTAGGTATACTTGTTGTTGTTTACACATTTAATTTTATTGATCGCCAAATTTTATCGATTCTTTTAGAATCTATTAAGAACGATTTAAATTTATCAGATACATCGCTTGGAATGTTAACGGGTTTCGCTTTTGCGTTATTCTACGCTACACTTGGTATTCCGATAGCCAAGTATGCTGATTATGGAAATAGAAGAAACTTAATTTCACTTGCAATTGGTGTTTGGAGCTTTATGACAGCTCTCTCTGGACTTGCACAAAATTTTTTCCACTTATTAATAGCTAGAATTGGAGTTGGTATAGGCGAAGCTGGTTGTAGCCCCCCTGCTCACTCTATGATATCAGACTATTTTCCTGCAAATGTCAGATCTACCGCATTAGGTATTTATTCACTAGGGATTCCATTTGGAATTATGTTTGGTTTATTTGCCGGAGGATGGATTAATGAATATTTTGGTTGGAGAATAGCCTTCTTTGTTGTTGGTATTCCTGGAATTATATTGGCAATTATATTTCGTTTTACCGTTCAAGAGCCAAAGAGAGGTCACGCTGAGGGAAGAACGGATACTAAAGAACAGCCAAGTATAATGGAAACCGCAAAATATCTCTTAAGTAAAAAATCATTTAGACATCTTGCTTTCGGGGCTTCTCTTGCAGCTTTTGTGGGTTACGGAGCAATAACATGGCTTCCTTCTTTTTTTCAAAGATCATACGGAATGCAAACGGGTGATGTTGGTTGGTATCTTGGTTTAATATTAGGTATACCTGGTGGCCTAGGTATTTTTTTAGGTGGCTATTTATCAGATTACTTAGGATCAAAAGATGTAAGATGGCGTTTATGTATAGTAGCTTTGGCTATGTTTATTACCACTCCTTTGTATTACATGGTTTACCTAAGTCCAACAGCAAACGCTTCATTCTTATGGTTAATAATCCCTATCGCTCTTGGTAATTTCTACCAAGCAACAACCTTTAGTCAGACTCAAGGTGTTGTTGAGTTAAGGATGCGATCAGTTGCTGCTGCTATTTTGTTATTTATTATTAACATTATAGGTTTGGGTTTTGGACCTCAAGCTGTTGGAATACTTAGTGATATTCTTAGATCCGATTATGGAAAAGAGTCTTTAAGATATAGTTTAATGATACTAACTACATTAAAGTTATGGTGCGCATATCACTACTATTTAGCCGGCAAGTATCTTAAAGATGATCTTGTTACAGAATAAACCTTAATCAGGTTTCTTAAGAAATAAAATATTAGTCTTATCTTTGTAAGAAATATAATCTTCATTATTTCCCCACTTTTTATCTGCAGCTTTTTCAAGCATTGGTATTCCACTAATATTTACTAAAAGATAATAAATAAATATTGGTGAAATTAATGCTAAATAATCCCAATTCTTAAATATAGGAATTGCGATAATAGTAATACCTATCCAAAGAAGTATTTCTCCAAAATAATTAGGATGCCTTGACCAGGCCCACAAACCATGTGAGATAAATTTATCTTTATTATTTATATCTTCTTTAAATTTTTTCTTTTGATTATCTGATGCTACTTCAATTATAAAACCAGCTAACCAGACCAAAAAACCAAAAAAACAAAATATATACTCAACGATAGTTAATTCACTTGAATGCTTACTTGTGACAGCTACCATTCCGGCTACATAACTCAGATAAACCCATAATGCAGATAAATTCCATGTTAGAAAAAACCAGAAGAAATTCTTTTTCATTTCTGTAAAACGAGTATCCCTTCCAGTTTTTTTTACGCGATTAAATAAAAAAGATCCAAGCCTTAAGGACCAGATAGCAACTAAAGAACAAATAAGAAAAGCGTAAAAATCTTGAACAGTAAAAATAAGAAAAAAAGATAAACTAACAAATGTAAAGCTACCTATCGCATCAAAATAATGTTCGGTTTGAAATAAATATCCATGAACAAAAAAAATCCAATGGATTATGTATGAATAAACAAAGCATACAACAAGAAGGGGAACGCCATAAAAGTCTATACTATTTTGACTTACTCCTAATGTTATTAAAATACCTATAATTATAGATATTATTGTTCCTAAGATTGATGTTCTTAATGGCATTTAATTATCCTTTATAAATTTTACTACTTCTTTGATTACATCTGGATAAACTTCTTTATCCCATCTGTAAAATTGATGCCCCTTACCTTTCCATTTTGAGAGAGTAATGTCATTACCTTTAGATTTCATATCATCCGTAAAGTCCTCTATTATTGAAATGGGGATTGTCCGATCATTAGTGCCATGAAAGATAATTGAAGGAGGAAGGTTTTCTCTTACATAACTTGAAGGTGATAATTCTATTGATCTTCCTTCAAAAAGCTTTTTTAAAAAAAACCAAAATTTCATTCTTCTTTCGCTAGTATTTGTTGGTAACTCAAATCCACTATCAAAAAAAGTTGTATTTAATGCTGGATTAAAAAATATAAGCGCTCTTATATTTTCAATAGTTTTATTGTTATCATAAGGTACCATTGCTAAAGATGCAGCAAGGTGTCCTCCCGATGAACCTCCACCAACCATTATATGATCTTTATTAATTTTTAATTTTTCTGAGTTATCTAACACCCATTTATATGCATCTCTTGCATCACTCATCGAATCTATAACATTCGAATTATGTTTTAATGACAATCTATAATCAGCACTGATACAGGTTATTCCATTATTTGAAATATCTCTGCAAATTTTAAATAGTGAGTATGAAGAACCAAAAGACCAACCGCCACCGTGAAAAAGTAAAACGCTAGATTCAGACTTTTTGTCTGCAGGATTAAATACATATAATTTTAATTTTATTTTATCTTTTACTGAGTATATGTGTGTTTGATCCGGTCTATTAAAATAATATAAAGATCTATATACAGTTTTATCAAAAAAGTGGCCAATAAATGGCATTTTATTTGGTTTTGTTATAGCGAGATAACCGAAAAAAATTGCTACAGAAATTCCTAAAACTAAAAGAGTGATCATTGTTTTTTTCATAAATAATTTCTTAATTATTCAAAATAATTATTTAATCTTTCTAAAGCTTCTGCAAAATCTTCTTTGAAGTTTTGTACTACCGTTCCAGCAGATAATGAATGATTCATAAGACCAACTCCTTGCCCTACCCAATAAGTAGCTAATTGCTTTGCTCCTTCGTGACCTCCTTGAGATAACTTATCAATCTTTCTAAGGGCTGGTTCACTAACTAAAGATTGAAGAGGCATTGGAAGTGGTTCTGGCCCTTCATTTTCCCAAGCATCTGTCCATGGAGACCTTAATTGTCTAGAAAACTTACCTGTCCTACTTCTTGATCGGACAGTATCACGTGAAGAAGCAGCTAACATTTTTTCTTTTACCACTGGATTGGTTTCAGCTTCAGAAGTTGTTAACCATACTGAACCACACCAAGCACCATCTGCTCCCATAGTCATTGCAGCAGCCATTTGACTTCCTGTTGTTATTCCTCCTGCAGCTAAAATTGGTACATCTTTGATTTTTTTAACAGCATTATAGACTTCGGGCACTAAAACCATCGTTGAAACATCACCGCAATGTCCACCTGCTTCTCCGCCTGCAACAACCAAAATATCGACGCCCGCTTCAACTTGTTTAATTGCATGCTCTTTTGCACCAACTAATGCAGCAACAGCTATATTATGTTTTTTACCAAGATCTAACATTATTTTTGGAGGAACACCTAAAGCATTAGCAATAAGTTTTATTGGATGGTTCATAGCAACTTCTAATGTGTTTTCAGCTCCCTCTTCAGATAAATTTCTACCAAATTGAATTGTACCTTTTCTTACTTCATCCGTTTCTTCAACTTCAATATCATGAGATTCAAGTATCGAATTTGCAAAAGTTTTATGTTCTTGTGGAACTGCTCTAATAATATCTTCTGACTTTACTTCTTTCCCTTTGCCTTCATATTTATTTGGTACAATTAAATCAATTCCGTATGGCTTTCCATCAATATGATCATCTATCCAATTTAATTCTTCCTCAAGTCTATCGGGTGGAAGGTTAACTGCTCCAAAAACACCCATACCTCCAGCTTTTGAAACAGCTACGACCACATCACGACAGTGAGAAAACGCTAATAAAGGAAACTCTATATCTAGTATTTCACATATTTTTGATTGCATGATTTATTCTCCACAAAACTAAATTAAGAATTTTTTGAAAAAGAAATTTTTCCGTCATCAATACGACCGTATCTAATTTGGAAAACATCTTTTAGGAAATTTTGATTATTTCTCCACGGAGCTTTTTTTCCTTGCTGTGGAAATATATCTAATGATCTTTTAATGTATCCTGAAGAGAGATTTAAATAATCAGGGTCCGTTTCAATTTCTTCATTTGATTGAGGGCAAACTACATCATATTGATTTTTTTTCATATGATTGATTATTCTACAAACATATTCTGAAGTTAAGTCAGCACCAAGTGTCCAGGAAGCATTAGTATAACCAAATGTACTAGCTAAATTAGGTACTCCACTATACATCATCCCTTTATATGTCACCGTCTTTGATATATCTATAGCATTATTATCAACTACAAAATCAACATTACTTAACATTTCCAAATTTAATCCTGTAGCTGTAACAATTACATCAGCCTCTAACTCTTTACCTGAATCTAATAATATTCCTTTATCAGTAATACTTTTTATATGATCTGTTACTACCGAAGCTTTGCCTTTTTTAATTTGTTCAAAAAGATCTCCGTCTGGTACAAGGCACATTCTTTGATCCCATGGATTATAATTTGGGGTAAAATGAGTTTTTACATCAAAATCTGAACCAAGTCTCTTTTTTGCCTCTCTAATAATAGCGTTCTTAACGCCATTTGGATATTTTTTACAAAGGCGAAAGTAATATTGTTGCCTTAAAATATTTCTCCATCTGATAAACAAATACGCTAACTTCAGCGGCATATATTTTCTCAAATCATTCGCTAATTTATCTTTTTCTGGAGCAGCAACAACATATGTTGGTGATCTTTGCAGCATAGTTACATGCTCAGCCTTCTTTGCCATTTCTGGAACAATTGTTACGGCTGTAGCTCCACTTCCGATAACAACTATTTTTTTGTTAGAGTAATCAAAGTTTTCGTCCCATTTTTGCGGGTGAATAACATCTCCATTGAAATTCTCTATTCCATCAAATTGAGGGGTATATCCTTCTTTATAGGAATAATAACCAGAGCACATAAATATAAAATTGCAAGAAATTTGAGATAATTCTCCAGTAGACTTATCTTCCACATCAACTGTCCAAGAATTTGTTGAGCTAGACCAATTTGCCTTTTTTACATACTTTCCGAATCTTATTTTATTTTTTAAATTAAATTCTTCTACAGTCTCATTTAAATATTTCAAAATTGACGGCGCATCTGCTATCGCTTCTTGTTCTTTCCAAGGCTTAAAATTAAACCCTAATGTATACATATCCGAATCAGATCTAATGCCTGGATATTTAAACAAATCCCATGTACCACCTATTTTATCTCGTCCTTCAAGGATAGCAAATTTTGCATTAGGGCATTTATTTTGTAGGTGATATCCAGCGCCAATTCCTGAAATACCTGCGCCAACTACTAAAACATCTAAACTTTCAGTCATTTTAACCTAAATTGTATAATTTCAATGTATTAACAATTATATAGCAATCACTCCACCGTCAACAGAAATTGAGTCTCCTGTTGTAAATGCTGAGTCCTCAGAAGCTAAAAATAATACTGCATTTACTACTTCTTCCGGTTGACCAACTCTATTCATGGGATGAGATGCGGCAAATTCAGAAAGTTGTTGTTCAGAATTTTCAGCTGCTTGAACATATCTTTGCATCATAGGAGTATTAATAGCTCCGGGTTGAACAGCATTACATCTTATTTTGTAACCCATTTCAGCGCAATGAAGCGCAACAGTTCTAGTTAATACTAAAACACCAGCTTTACTATAATTATAAGCTATCACAAATGGTTTTGGTCTTGTAGCAAGAGAAGATGCAAAGTTTACTATCGTTCCTTCTCCATCCTTCATTGCTTTAACAGCAAATTGACAGCCTAAAAAAACAGAAGTTCCATTTATAGCATGAACTCTGTCCCAATGCTCAACTGTCTCATCTTCTACTGTTGCCGGTTCACTTATTCCTGCAGCATTAACAACTGAAGTTATTTTGGTAAATCTTTCACCAAGATGTTTTTCGAGTCTATCCCAGTCCTCTGCTTTAGATACATCTGCCCGAAAAAACTCACAAGAATCGCCGATTTCTTCAGCAACCTTCATTCCTAGTTCTTTATTTAAATCCAGTGTTACTACTGATCCACCTTCCTCAACAAACCTTTTTGCAGCTGCGGCACCCATTCCAGATGCTCCACCAGAAATAATTGCAAATTTATCTTTAAACCTAGACATATCTCACTCCTCAATTAAATTGTGTTATTTATAAAAACTTAAAAAATCAGTTTAATCAAATTAAATTATGAAATGCTTTTTAAATATTATTATTATATTATTAAATAAAGAGGTAACACCATGAGCGATACAAAAAAAATCTTTGATACCTATTGTGATTTTGTAACTAAAGTTACAAGCGAACCTAGCTTAGATATTAAATCCTTAAAAGAGGTAATAGATAAAATAGAAAATGAGTCAGATATTGATGCACCAAGAATACTTACTGCCGCACTTGGGTTAAGCAGTGAAGCTGGAGAGTTTACAGAAATTGTAAAAAAAATGTTTTTACAAGGTAAGCCAGCAGATGAAGATAATATTTTTCATATGAAGAGAGAGCTAGGAGATATTATGTGGTATTGGGTTACCGCTTGCATGGCTCTTAATTTAGATCCTACTGAAGTAATACTTGAAAACCAAAAAAAACTAGAAGCTAGGTATGGAGAAAAATTCACTGTAAATCAAAGTGAAGTAAGAACTAAAGGTGATCTATAAAATTTAGATGAATTTCAATTTAAAATCACCTTCTTCCTATCAAGAGTGGAGAGAATATTTTTTATTTCGATATAAAATTTTAAGAAAACCAATAGGTCTTCATAGAAACACTATACGCGATAAACTAGAAAAAATTAGTTATCACATTATGGCTACTAATAATAAAGGGGAAATTATTGGCGTTGGTAGATTGCATTTTGTAAATACAAAGGAATCTCAAATTAGATATATGGCTGTGGATAAAAACTTTCGAAAAAAAGGTGTAGGAAATGCAATTGTTCATAAGCTTGAAATGCATTCTATAAATAATCATCGAAATAATATTATTTTGAATGCGAGAGAAAATGCCGTTATATTTTATTCTAAATTAGGATATGTAAACTTTGGAAAAATAGATGTTGGAATTGATATTAAGCACTTTCAAATGAAAAAAAATCTTAAAAATTATCCTTCCAAGAACGAATAACGGCTAATACACTAACATCGTCAAGATTTGTTTTTGAAGAATATATTTCTGCACTTTTTCTAACTTCTTCCTTAGATGATCTTAAAAAAGGATTTATATTTAACTCTTTTTCAATTGTAGATGGAAGCGTATATTGTTTCCTATCCCTCTTTTCTACAACTTTATCATAATATTTAATCAAATCTTCATTTTTAGGCTCAACTTCTAGAGCAAATTTTAAATTACTCAAAGTATACTCATGAGTGCAATAAACTTTTGTATTACCTGGAAGAGAAGAAAACTTACTTAGAGAATGAAACATTTGATCTGGTGTTCCTTCAAATAAACGCCCACATCCCCCTGAAAATAGTGTATCTCCACAAAATAATATTGGTTTATTTTGATTTGAAAAATACGAAATGTGATCAAGAGTGTGGCCAGGTGTTTCAAATACTAAAAATTCATGATCAAAAATTTTTATAATATCATCTTCTTTTAATTCATCTGTTATTCCGTCAATATGGCCTCCTTTTGGACCATAAACTGAAATAGATTTATCTTTTACTAATTCTAAAATACCTCCAGTATGATCAGGGTGCCAATGAGTAATTAATATAGCGTTTAATTGAAGATTATTCTTTTCAGAAAATCTTTTTACTACCAATGAATCGCCTGGATCCACTACAACAAATTGGTCTTTTTTAACAATAGCCCAAATGTAATTATCCGTAAAAGCAGGTATAGCAAAAATTTCCATAATATTTTCCTAGTAATATAATCCTATAGAGTTTACAAGTTTTCTGAGGGAAATCTATATGAATAATAATAATTTAATAGGCATAACACTCTCAATTATATGCATAATACATTGCGCTTTACCTTTTTTAGCAATAGTAACAAGCCTAAATTCATTAGCAATTTTTATTGAAAATTCAAAAATTATACATATTTTTTTATTTATCATGGTCTTTGTGGTTTATTTAATCGTATTTCCCAAAAATTACATCAGAGATAGAAAATTATTAGCTCTAATTATATCATCATTTGGAGTTTTATTGCTCTTCTTTGCACTTTTTTTAGAAGGATATCCTGAAATATATTCTACTTTATTTGGCGCTTCATTATTATTGTTAGCTCATTATAGAAACCACATATCAATAAAGTTAATTAAGGATATAGAAGCTTAGTTATCCATTGACCGGATTTGATTTTATATTCAACTCTATCATGAAGCCTGTCTTCTCCTTGTAGCCAAAACTCAAAACTATCTGGATAAACGCAATATCCATTCCAGTGTTTTGGTCTTGGAATTTCTTTACCTTTATATTTCTTATCTATCTCATCAAATTTAGTTTTTAATTCAGATTTACTTTTTAGTGTTTGTGATTGTTTTGATATCCATGCACCAATTTTTGATTTTCTATTTCTTGACAGAAAATATTCATCACTTTCTTGTGAAATAATTTTTTTTATTTTACCACTTATGAGAACTTGTCTTTCTATTGATTTCCAATAGAAATTTATAGAGACATTTTTATTATCATTTATATGATTACCTTTTCTACTATTAGAATTTGTATAAAAAATAATACCATTTTCTCTTATTTCTTTCATTAAAACCATTCTTGTTCTTGGTTTATTAAATGGACCAACAGTAGATAGAGCCATAGCATTAGGATTGCTTATTTCATTTTTCTTAGCTCTTTTGTACCACTGTTCCAATAGATCAAAAGGGTTTTGTTCAATTTTAATGTTATTTTTTATTAAGCTCATATTTATTTTTTCCTTAAAAGAAATCATAAATCAGGTTATACAAATCGAATGTTAATCTATATTTCTTTATTTTATACTTATAAAAATAATCAAATAAAAACAAACTAATATGACTAAATATGAAAAATAAAACAAATTTACTTAAAGGAAAACGCGGACTTGTTATGGGTGTTGCAAATAATCGCTCAATAGCTTGGGGAATTGCAAAAGCATGCTGTGAACATGGAGCAGAAATAGCTCTAAGTTATCAAGGTGAAGCCATCAAAAAAAGAGTTCTTCCTTTATCAGAGGAATTGAATTCCGCATTAGTAGTAGAATGTGATGTGACTAATTCAAAAAGTATTGATGAAATGTTTGAAAAGATCGGTGAAAAATTTGAATCAATAGATTTTCTAGTTCACGCAGTTGCTTTTTCGGATAAGGATGAACTAAAAGGCAGATATATAGAAACAACTCAAGAAAACTTTATCAACACCATGAATATTTCTTGTTACTCTTTTACATCTGTTTCACAAAAGGCTGAAAAACTTATGAATAATGGCGGATCAATTCTTACATTAACTTATTACGGTTCAGAAAAAGTTATGCCTCACTATAATGTTATGGGTGTTGCAAAATCAGCTCTAGAAACTAGCGTTAGGTATTTAGCTAAAGATTTAGGAAAAAAGAATATAAGGGTAAATGCAATATCGGCAGGACCAATTAAAACTCTTGCTGCATCAGGAATTGGAGATTTTAGATATATTTTGAAGTGGAATGAATATAACTCCCCTCTCAAAAGAAATGTTTCTATTGATGAAGTTGGTGGATCTGCTGTTTATTTAATAAGCGATTTATCTTCAGGAGTTACTGGTGAAGTGCATCATGTAGACTCAGGTTATAATATAATTGGCATGAAAGACGAAGAAGCCCCAGATATAAGTGTTATAGAGGATTAATTATGTCTCATAATTCATTTGGTCATATTTTTAAATTTACTACATGGGGTGAATCCCATGGTAAAGCTATAGGATGTGTAGTTGATGGTACGCCTCCAATGATTGAATTAACGGAAAAAGATATTCAGTTTTGGTTGGATAAAAGAAGACCTGGGCAGAACCAATACACAAGCCCACGAAATGAACCTGATACAGTTGAAATACTTTCAGGGATATATACGGAAGAAAAGATTCAATATACTACTGGTACTCCTATCTCAATGGTAATCTATAATAAAGATCAAAAATCTGGTGACTATGACGATACAAAAGAAAAATTTAGACCGGGTCATGCAGATTATACTTATTTAAGTAAATATGGAATTAGAGATTCTAGAGGGGGTGGTCGTCAATCTGCTCGTGAAACTGCTATGAGGGTTGCTGCCGGCGCTATAGCAAGAAAGATTATTCCTAAAATTGAAATTAAAGGAGCGCTTGTTCAATTAGGTGACTTAAAAATTGATAGATCAAAATGGGATAATGATTTTATTGATGAAAATCCTTTTTGGTGTCCAGATAAAGGTTCAATTAAAGGCTGGGAAGATAAAATTAATTCACTTGTAGCTGAAGGAGATAGTTGTGGTGCAGTTATTGAAATTATAGCTAAAAATGTTCCAGTTGGATTGGGTGCTCCAATTTATGGGAAATTAGACTCAGACATAGGATCAGCAATAATGAGTATAAATGCAGTTAAAGGCGTTGAAATTGGAAATGGCTTTGAAGCAGTAAACCTAAAAGGTAGTGAAAATGGCGATGAAATGAGAATGAAAAATGATAAGCCTGTTTTTCTTTCTAATAATTCAGGAGGAATTCTTGGGGGAATATCTTCAGGACAAGATATTGTTGTGAGATTTGCTGTTAAACCAACCTCATCTATAAAAAAAGAGAGAAAGACAATAGATAAATCACAGAATGACACAGAAATAACAACCAAAGGAAGGCATGATCCTTGTGTAGGTATTAGAGCTGTTCCTGTTGGAGAAGCAATGGTTGCATGTGTTTTAGCTGATCATTTCTTAAGAAATCGAGCTCAAATTGGAAGTTAAGACTTAATAATTTTGAATTCATTATTATTTATATTGAGAGCCTTCATTACTAATTTAACAATATTTTCTGATGTTAATCCTGCTTGAGCATACATGTCATTTACATCACCATGCTGAATAAATGTATCCGGGAGATATAAATTCCTTATTTTAAAACCATTATCAAGAATTCCTTCTTCTGCTAAAAACATTAATACGTGAGCACCAAAACCGCCAGATGAACCCTCTTCGATAGTGATCATTAGCTCATGATTTTTTGACAGATCTCTAATTAAGTCCTTGTCTAAAGGTTTAGCAAATCTTGCATCAGCAATTGTACAAGAGAGGCCCATTGATTCTAATGTATCTGATGCAGATTTTACCTCTTCAATTCGAGTTCCAAGGTTAAGTAGAGCTACTTTTTCTCCTTGCTTTATAATTTTCCCTTTTCCAATTTTTAGTGACTCAATTTTTGTAGGCATATCTAACCCGAAAACATTTCCTCTTGGATATCTAAAAGATATTGGACCTAAATTATATTCAGCAGCAGTTTTAACCATTCTTGCTAACTCAACCTCATTAGAGGCTGCCATAACTACAAAATTTGGTAAAATTGATAAATATGCCAAATCAAAACTTCCAGCATGAGTAGGTCCATCTGCGCCAACTAACCCTGCTCTATCGATCGCAAATCTCACTGGTAGATTTTGAATTGCTATATCATGGATTATTTGATCATAAGCTCTTTGAAGAAATGTTGAATAAATTGTAGCAAATGGTTTAAGTCCCTCAATTGCAAGTCCAGCCGAAAATGTTACTGCATGTTGTTCTGCGATACCTACATCAAAAAACCTTTTTGGATAAATTTCTTTAAATTTATCAAGTCCCGTTCCTGATGGCATTGCCGCTGTCACAGCAACAATATCTTTGTCATTTTCAGCACATTTAATTAAGGAATTAGAATAAACTTTAGTATAAGAAACATTTGTTTTCTTTGGCTTTTCTTGCTCTCCAGTGGTAATATTAAATTTAGTAACTCCATGAAATTTTTCATCTGAGTCTTCTGCTGGTTTATAACCCTTACCTTTCTGAGTAACAGCATGAATTATTACTGGACCATTATCTGCATTTTTTACATTTCTAATAACAGGAAGCAAATGATCCAAATTATGTCCATCTATAGGTCCAACATAATAAAAACCTAAAGCTTCAAAAAGAGTTCCGTTGCCTGCAATCAATCTAGTAATTTCTTCAGCTTTTTTCGCTCCTTTTTCAAGTGATTTAGGTAGCTTTTCTATGACTTGTTTGGCAAAATTTCTTAAACCAAGATATGTTCCACCTGATATTAGTTTTGCTAAGTAAGCACTCATTGCGCCTGCAGGAGGGGCAATTGACATATCATTATCATTTAAAATTACTATTAATTTTGATTTTTCTGCACCGGCATTATTTAATGCTTCATATGCCTGACCAGCACTCATAGCTCCATCACCAACAACGCAAACAACATGATTATCTTTATTTTTTAAATCTCTTCCAATTGACATTCCAAGTCCAGCAGAAGCTGCAGTAGAGCTATGCCCAGCTCCAAAATGGTCATATTTACTTTCATCCCTTTTTGTAAAACCTGATAGGCCATCTTTTTTTCTCAAAGTTGACATTTGATCTCTTCTACCGGTCAATATTTTATGTGGATAGCTCTGATGGCCAACATCCCAAATTATCTTATCTTTGGGTGAGTCAAATATTTTATGAAGAGCAACAGTAAGTTCGATTACTCCAAGGCTTGCGCCTAAATGACCACCTGTCTTTGAAACCGTTTCAATAACATCATACCTCAACTCTTTTGCAAGCTCTTTAAGTTGTTCGTCATTTAAATCATCTAAATCTTTAGGTGACTTAATTTTGTCGAGATATTTAATTTCTATTTTATTCATTAACTAAAACTTTCTTGATTTTATAAAATCAAGTGCATTTATAAAAACTTCTGGCAATTGGTCAAATATATTTAATGAATTAATTGCTTTTTCGCTATATTTTCCTGCAATCTCGAAACATTCTTCAATACTATAAAAATTTAAATATGTTTTGTTTTGATTAATTTCATCTTTACCTAAAGTTTTTCCAATATTTTCAGGATCACCTATTTTATCTAACACATCATCAATTATTTGAAATACAATCCCAAAATTCCTTCCATAATTTTCAAAAGCATCTACTTCTTTATCATTAGCATTACCTATAATTGCTCCAGATTGGCATGAAAAACTAAATAAATTTGCTGTTTTAAGATTATGCATAACATTAACTTCATCAATGGATAATTGATTTTCTTTCGAATTTAGATCAATAATCTGACCACCAATCATACCATTAGGGCCTATATTATTTGAAAGATGGTTAATAAGTTTTAATTGTTTATTTGCATCAATTATCTCCATTTTATCTGATAAAATTTCAAAAGCTAAAGATTGGAGTGCATCACCTGATAGAATAGCTGTAGATTCACTAAATTGCTTATGATTAGATGGTTTATTTCTTCTATAATCATCATTATCTAAGGCTGGTAAATCATCATGAATTAAAGAATAAGTATGGATTAATTCAATTGCTGACGCTAATTTAAGTGCATCAGATTTGTCGGCATGAAAAAAATCTGCAATCTCACATGAAAGATACCCTCTAATCCTTTTTCCAGAGCCAATTGAAGAATAAATAATTGAATCTTTAAGTTCGTTATCAATATTTAGTTTTTTATCCAATAAATCTTTAAGAAAACCATCTAGTTCTGTGGCAAATGGTTTTAAATGATCTAAAAATTGACTCATTTGAATTATTTATCTTCATATGGCTCAGAAGTAAAATCACCATCTGGTTGAGCTATTATCTTATCAACTTTTAATTTTGCAGATTTTAGTTTTTCTTCACAATGAGCTTTTAGCAAGGTTCCTCTCTCATAAATGTCAATTGAGTCCTCGAGGTCAATATCACCTTGTTCAAGCTTTTCTACTATTTCCTCTAACTCAGACAGGGCTTGTTCAAAAGTTAATTCTTTTATGTCGTTCTTTTTATTCATAAAAATCACCGTAAATTATAATTTATAATATCTAATTATTCCTTCATCATCATGTTTTGATCCTAATAGCCCTCTATGTATTAAGCAATTTAAATGAGCAATACTTTCACCTGTAGCCATAAGTAAAACATCACTAGTTATTTTTCTTTTAAAAAGAACAGAAAAAACATCAACCGCTTTTTTTGGTTCTTCACAAAACTCCAGAAGCCTTGTTAAACTCTTTTCATGTCCACTGATTAGATGATCGAGTCTTTCATGAAGACCTCTAAATGGTTCATTATGAGATGGAAGAACTAAAACATCATTATTGACTCTAGATTTAATGTATTTACAGCTTTCTATCCACTCATTAAGAGGGTTTGAATTTGGTTCAGTAGGAAATACACTAACATTAGAAGTAATTTTAGGAAGTACCTGATCTCCAGATATAAATAATTTTAATTTTTTATTGTATAGGCAAATATGCTCCGGGCAATGGCCACTACCTACTACAACCTCCCAATCATAACTACCAATATTAATGATGTCATAATCTTTTAAACGATTGTAGCTATCTGGTAGTTTTGAAATAGCACTTCCAAAGCCACCAAATCGTTCGGAATATTTATCAAGCTCATCTTCTGTAAAACCGGCGGATCTATAGAGAGACTTTCCTTCATCTGGTGCTTCCCTTCCAGTATCACTCACTAACATCCTACACATTAAGTAGTCTGATCTTGACATATATAAAGGTGAAGAAAATTTTTTATTCATCCATCCGGCAAGACCTATATGGTCAGGATGAAGATGGGTAACGATAATTTTATTAACAGCCTCTCCATTCATGTCTCCTGAAAAACATTTGCGCCAATTAGATTTTATATCTGCGCTAGCAACACCCGTATCGACTACTACCCATCCATCATTATCTTTTAATACCCACAAATTAATATGATTCAAAACAAAAGGCAGACTCATTCTAACCCAATAAACACCATCATCAATCTTTAGCATTCTTCCTGGTTGTGGAAGAGCATCAAATGGGTATACTAAATTATGGGCGCCTTTATTATTTTTTTCGACTAATTTATCCATATTTACTAAGTAGAATATAAATATAAAAATGACTACAATAAAAAATATCAACAAATCTAGTATTACACTTGCAACTGAAGTTCTAAAAGAAGGAAATCTAGTTTCTTTTCCAACTGAAACCGTTTATGGACTTGGTGGAGATGCAACAAATAACCTAGCTATAGCTAAGATTTTTGAAACTAAAAATAGGCCTGAATTTAATCCTTTAATTATTCATTTCTCATCTTTTGATCAAATAGAAGACAATTGCGAAATAAATGATGATATTAAAAAATTAAGTGATCTGTTTTGGCCAGGCCCTATGACTATTATTTTAAAAAAAAAGAAAGAATCTAAAATAAGTAAATTAGCTAGTGCGAATTTAGATACAATTGGCGTAAGAATTCCTAATAACACAACTGCTTTAAAATTAATTAAATCTTTTGGAAAACCTATAGCTGCACCTAGCGCTAATACTTCTAGTTCACTTAGCCCTACTGAAGCGGATCATGTTTATGAATATTTTGAAAACGATAAAAATTTATCAATAATACTTGATGGTGGCTCAACAAAAATTGGCCTTGAAAGCACAATCATTAATATTACTAATGATGAAATACAGATATTAAGGCATGGTGGAGTCTCAACAGAAGAATTAAAAGAAAAATTCCCACAAAAAATAATTAATTTAGAACAAAAAATAAATGCAAAAATTATTGCTCCAGGAATGCTATCAAAACATTACTCTCCAGTTGTTCCTCTAAGAATAAATGCAAAAAAAGCTGAAAAAAATGAATTACTTATCGGTTTCGGCCCAAACTATAATGCTCCAAATTTAAGTTTTGAAGGAAATTTAACAGAAGCTGCTTCAAATCTTTTTTCTTTTTTAGCAAAATATCAAAAGGAATACGAAAAAATAGCTATAGCTCCTATACCAAATAAAGGCATTGGAAGAGCAATCAACGATAGAATCAAAAGGGCAACTTCAAGAAATCAAGCAGTTGGTAACTTATAATCAGCAAATTGTTCGCGTAGAGTTAGTTTTTGTATTTTTCCTGTTGCTGTATGAGGAATTTCATCAACAAAAACCACATCATCAGGCATCCACCATTTTGCTAGTTTATCTTGTAAATATTCTAAAACATTATCTTTATTTGGATCTTTTCCCTCAGCAGGAACACAAATTAGTAAGGGTCTTTCATCCCATTTCGGATGAAAAATTCCAATTACTGCCGCTTCAGCAATATCTGGATGTCCCACAGCAATATTCTCTAACTCAATTGAGGATATCCATTCACCACCTGATTTAATAACATCTTTAGATCTATCGGTAATTTGCATGAAACCCAGTTCATCAATTGTAGCTACATCACCAGTATCAAAAAAGCCTTGGTTATCGAGTATTTGTCCGCCATCACCTTTCATATATTTGCTTGCTATAAAAGGCCCTCTTACTAATAGATGTCCAAAATCTTTTCCATTCCAAGGTAAATCATTGCCATCATCATCAGTAATTTTCATTTCGACCATATATGATGCTCTGCCTTGCTTTAATTTTATATCCATCTGCTGATCAAAGTTTAATTCTTCCATTCCACTTTTAAAAGCACCTATTGTTCCTAATGGAGACATCTCTGTCATACCCCAAGCATGCATAACGGACACATCATAATTTTTTTCAAATTTTTCTAGCATTACTCTTGGAACAGCTGAACCACCAATCGCAACTCTTTCAAGATAAGGAAGCTTAAGGTCATTTTCCTCAAGATATTGAAGAAGCATCAACCATACTGTTGGTACTGCTGCAGTAAAAGTTACTTTATGCTCATTTAGTAATTCATAAATACTTTCTCCATCCATATTCATTCCTGGCATGACAACCTTACAACCTGACATCGGAGCTGAAAAAGATAAACCCCAAGCATTTGCATGAAACATTGGGACAACTGGCATTACTACATCAGTCGATTTTATACCCATTGCATCTGCAGAATTAGCAACTAATGTATGCAGAACATTTGATCTATGGGAATACAAAACTCCTTTAGGGTTTCCAGTTGTTCCGGAGGTATAACATAACCCACATGCATCATCTTCTTCCAACTTGACCCAATCAAAATTATCATCTTGCGAATTCACAAGTTCTTCGTATGAGTAAACATTCTTTAACTTGCTATCAGGTAGATCTGATTTTTCACATAGAAAAATGAAACCCTGAACATTAGGAATTTTATCCTGAATGCTTTCTAGAATTTCTACAAAACTTATATCCGAAATTATAAATTTATTTTCCGCATGATTAATAATATAATCAAGCTGTTCAACGAAAAGACGAGGATTTAATGTGTGATAAATTGCACCTAAACCAGTAATTCCATACCATGATTCAAGATGTCTGTGCGTATTCCAAGCCAAAGTTCCGACTACATCGCCTTTACTAACTCCTAATTCTTTCAAAGCTTTAGCAAATTTTTTAGATCTGGAATGAATTTCAGAATAAGTTGTTGAATGAATATCACCCTCAACTTTCCTAGTAACAATTTCTCTTTCCCCATGATGGATTTTTGCATGATCAATAAAAGTATGAACAAGCAAAGGCCATTCCTGCATTAATCCTCTCATAATAATCTCCCTAATTTTATTTAATATTATTGATTTTTTTCAATGGTTCAATAGCTTGAAGATAAATAAATTGTTAATAAACTATCTCCAATTTTTCTTTTTTCTAATACCTCAAAGCCACTTATGCTTGAAATAGGTACACGACTAGAAGTTTCAAGAAAAATATAAGCACTATCTTTCATCCAATTTTTTTTAATCAAATTATTAATTGCAATTTCATTAATATCTGTTTTTGAATAAGGGGGATCAGAAAAAATTATATCAATTTTCTTATTCGGGTCATTTGTAAATTTTCTTATTTTATTTACATCAAGTTTATAACAATCACAGCAAGGGCTTAATTCAAGAAATGAGATATTTTCTTCTATAGCTTCAACGGCTTTTATTGATTTATCAATAAAGGTACAATTTTTAGCTCCTCGGGAAATAGCTTCTAAGCCTAGAGATCCTGAACCAGCAAAAAGATCTAAAACATTTTTTTTCTTAAGATTTATTTTAAGGCTATTTTCAATAATATTAAATAAGGTTTCCTTAAATCTATCCGTTGTAGGTCTCGTTTCATTACCTTTAGGAGTAATTATTTTTCTTCTAGCATACTTACCTGAGATAATTCTCATTCTTTCCTCATTGATTAGAAAAAATTAGCAAAATTTCTTTTCAAAAATATTTTTGAAATTTCTTTCACTCCACAGTTAGCTAAATTTCCTAAGCTAAAAGGCCCATATGAATATCTTATCAATCTATTTACCTCAAGATTCATATGGTTACATATTTTTCTGATTTCTCTATTTTTTCCTTCATATAAAGAAAACTTTAACCATGAATTTGAATTTTGTCTTTTTTCAATCATGGCATCTATTGGTTTATATTTTTCTCCTTTAATGGAAATCCCCTCTGATAGATTTTTTAGTCTTTTTTCATCTACTTTTCCAAACACCCGAACCTTATAAGTTCTCTTGAAGTTATTCTTAGGTAGTTCAAGGTATCTTGATAAGTCTCCATTATTAGTAAGAATTAACAAGCCTTCGCTATTATAATCTAAACGACCAACACTCATTGTATTTTTTAATTCTTTAGGTAAAAATCTATAGATAGTATCTCTTCCTTTCGGGTCACTCTTTGTAACAAGACATCTTTTTGGTTTATTAAATATCCAGACACTAGTTTTTAACCTTGTATCAACAACCTCGCCATCCACAGTTACTATTGCATTTCTATCTACATTTAAAGCTGGTGAATCAATTACTTCTCCATACAAAGCAACTCGCTTTTCTAATATAAGCTTTTCTGCTTCTCTTCTAGAAGATAAACCTGAATTAGAAATTAATTTTGCAATTCTAATTTTTTCATTTTTTGTTTTTTTTTCCATGTTCAAGCCTTATACATAAAAATAGGTAATAAAATTGGAAAACACTACAACAAAAACTAAATACTTTATGCAATTAGCCTTATCTGAGGCTGAAAAAGCTAAAGAGAGAGATGAAGTGCCTGTTGGGGCAATAATCGTTAATCAAAAAAATGAAATTATATCTTCAAATGGAAATCGAATGCGAGAACTCAATGATCCAACAGCTCATGCTGAAATTTTAGTAATTAGGAATGCCTGCAAAACATTAAAGACATCTAAATTATTTGATTTTTCTTTATTTACAACTTTAGAGCCTTGTGCAATGTGTGCAATGGCAATTTCATTGGTTGGAATTAAAAATCTATACTTTGCTACTGAGGATAAGAAAAAAGGATGTGTTGAAAATGGTATAAGGATTTTTTCATCAAATTCTTGTCATCATGAGCCTAATGTTTTTAATGGATTTTATAAAAGAGAGTCAGAAGATCTTTTAAAAAAATTCTTTTCACAAAGAAGATAATTTGTATAATCGATATTTCTATTAGATAATCACTAACTTATAGAAAAATTCAGGAGATAATCATGATTTTTGAACATAATGACAAAACAAAAGAACTAATCGCTCGTGTTGAAGCTTTTATGGATAAATATGTATACCCTAATGAAACAACTTATGATGAGCAGATGATAGCTTTTGGTGAAGACCGTTGGCAGATACCTCAAATTTTGGAAGATTTAAAAGTAAGGGCCAAAGAAGAAGGGCTATGGAATATGTTTTTACCTGAATCAGAACGAGGTGGTGGTTTAACAAATGTTGAATATGCTCCAATTTGTGAAATCATGGGAAGAGTCGGTTGGGCTTCTGAAGTCTTTAACTGTTCTGCACCTGATACAGGAAATATGGAACTTATCGAACGTTATGGAACCGAAGAACATAAAGAAAAATGGCTTCAACCATTACTTGAAGGTGAAATGAGATCTGCTTACTTAATGACAGAACCTGATGTAGCTTCTTCTGATGCTACTAATATTTCAACAAAAATAGAAAGAGATGGTGATGAGTATGTTATTAATGGAAGAAAGTGGTGGTCATCAGGAGTCATGGATCCAAGATGTAAGGTAGCTATCGTTATGGGAAAAACTAACCCAAATGCATCCAGACACCAGCAACAAAGTCAAATTTTAGTGCCAATGGAAACACCTGGAGTAGAAATTGTAAGACATCTTCCAGTTTTTGGTTTTGATGACGCACCTCATGGTCACAGTGAAGTCAAATTAGATAATGTTAGAGTACCAGCTGAAAATCTTTTTTTAGGGGAAGGTAGAGGTTTTGAAATCGCTCAAGGTCGATTAGGGCCAGGAAGAATTCATCATTGTATGAGAGCTATTGGGGTTGCAGAACGAACTCTTGAAAAAATGGCCAAGAGACTTTTAAGCAGAGAAGCATTTGGGAGACCTATAGCTGAACATTCAGTTTGGGAAGAGAGAATATCTAAAGCAAGAATAGAAATTGAATGCTCAAGGCTCTTAACTATGAAAGCTGCATATATGATGGATACAGTTGGCAATAAAGTTGCAAGAGCTGAAATAGCTATGATCAAGGTAAAAGCACCAAGAACATTGTTAGATATCATTGATGATGCAATTCAAGCTCATGGTGGTGGTGGTGTGACAACTGATTTTGGTTTAGGAAGAGCTTATGCTAGTGCGAGGACATTGAGATTAGTAGATGGTCCAGATGAAGTTCATAACAGAGCAGTTGCAAGACTAGAATTCAAAAAATACAGAGAAGAATTATCACAAGCAGCTGAATAGTAATTTTTATCAATTTTTTTTTGAAACTATTGTATTAAAGTCACAATTTTTTTATAATTCTTATTAAAATTTGATAAATACATAATAATTTTAATAAATATATTTATATAAATTACTGTTAATACATTGATTATTCATCTATAACCGTTTTTCTATATTTGGAGATTATTATGGCTAATAACTGGTCAAAAGATAGTTGGAGAAATAAACCTATAATTCAAGTACCTGAGTATGATGATCAAAAGGCTCTTGAAAAGGTAGAAAAAAGATTATCTTCCTATCCACCTCTTGTTTTTGCAGGTGAAGCTAGGAGACTAAAAGAACATCTAGCTAAAGTATCTAGAGGTGAAGCATTTTTGCTTCAAGGTGGAGATTGTGCAGAAAGTTTTGCAGAACATCATCCTGATAATATTCGTGATACTTTTAGAGTAATGCTTCAAATGGCCATAGTATTAACTTTTGGCGCTGGTTGTCCAATAGTTAAAGTAGGTAGAATTGCAGGTCAATTCGCTAAGCCTAGGTCAGCTCCTATGGAAAAACAAGGAGATATTGAATTACCTAGTTATAGAGGTGATATAATTAATGATATCTCATTTGATTCTGAATTAAGAAAACCAGACCCTCAAAGACAAATTATGGCATATAGACAGGCAGCTTCAACACTAAATCTTTTAAGGGCTTTCGCTCAAGGCGGTTATGCTAATCTTGATCATGTTCATCAATGGAATATGGATTTTGTAAAAGAGAGCAAACAAGGTGAGCAGTATGAAGCTTTAGCAGGTAGGATATCTGAAACATTAGATTTTATGGATGCTGTTGGAATTAATTCTAATACTTCACAAGCATTAAGATCTGTTGAGTTCTTCACAAGCCATGAATCATTATTACTTGGATATGAAGAAGCATTAACAAGGGTCGACTCCACTAGTGGAGATTGGTACGATACATCCGCCCATATGCTCTGGATTGGCGATAGAACACGCCAACCCGATGGCGCTCATATTGAATTCGTAAGAGGAATTAATAATCCAATTGGAATTAAATGTGGACCGTCAATTGAGGCAGATGAATTAATAAAATTGATAGATATAATAAATCCATCAAATGAAGAGGGTAGAATTACTCTTATTGCTAGATTTGGAGTAGATAAAATAGAAGAACACCTACCTTCTCTTATAAAAGCTATAGAATCCGAAGGAAAAAGTGTTGTTTGGTGTTGTGATCCAGTACATGGAAATACAATTAAAGCTTCAAATGGTTATAAAACAAGATATTTAGATACCCTTTTAAGTGAAGTTAAGAAGTTCATTCACATTCATGAATCTGAAGGCACATATGCTGGTGGTGTTCATATTGAAATGACAGGTCAAAATGTTACCGAATGTTGTGGTGGATCATTTGAAGTATTAGAGGAAGATCTATCTAGTAGATATCATACACATTGTGACCCAAGACTGAATGCTAATCAGTCATTAGATTTAGCATTCTTAGTCTCTGAAAGACTCAAGGAAATAAAATCATAAATTTATTATATATTTACTACAACTCTTCCTCTGACTTGCCCTTCTAATATATCTTGTGCCAATTTTTCAATTTGATCTAGCGAAGTCTCAATAATCATTTCCTCTAGTTTTTCAAAGTTAATGTCTTTAGCTAACCGATTCCAAGCCCTCTCTCTTATTTGCATTGGGGCCATTACTGAGTCAACACCAAGCAAGGAAACACCTCTTAATATGAATGGCATAACTGTAGAGGGAAGATCCATTCCTTGCGCAAGTCCGCATGCTGAAACAGCGCCTCCATAGGATACCTGAGAAAGTATGTTTGCTAATGTAGTGCTACCCACTGAGTCAATGGCTCCAGACCATCTTTCTTTTCCTAAAGGTCGTGATGGCTCAGACAATTCAGATCTATCAATAACTGTTTTTGCACCAAGTTTATTAAGATATGAGGTTTCCTCTAATCTCCCTGTTGAAGCCTCTACATTGTAACCTAAATCTGAAAGAAGAGAAATTGCTACAGAACCAACTCCGCCTGAAGCACCAGATACCAAAATTACTCCATCATCTGGCTTTATACCATGATCTTCAATTGCCAAAACACATAACATTGCAGTATAACCTGCTGTTCCAATAGCCATTGCTTGTTTATTGGATATATTTTCAGGTAGCTTTAATAGATGTTCAGATTTAACTCTCGCTTTTTCCGAATACCCGCCAAAATGACTTTCTGATAAACCATAACCATTTAAAACTACCCTATCTCCTTCTGAAATATTTTTATCTTCTGATGATAGAACTATTCCACTGAAATCAATTCCAGGTATCATTGGAAATGATCGAACAACAGGTGATGCTCCTGTTATAGCTAAACCATCTTTATAATTTAATGTTGAATGAGTAATTTTTACTAGGACATTACCTTCCATTAGATCATTATCTTCGATCTCAACCATATTAACAGTTTGGTTATCATCCTCTTTCTCAATCATAAGAGCTTTAAATTTTTCAGACATTTTTCCTCCTAAATTATCTATTAAATTGCATTGGCTTACCTATTGGTTCAGATAGTTCGTCTTCCCTCATAACAATATTGCCTCTTATTATTGTCATAATTGGCCAACCTTTTATTTTCATTCCATCATAAGGAGTCCAACCGCACTTACTTACTATCCAATTATTCTCAATGACCCTTTCTTTATTTAAGTCAATTACAGTAAAATCAGCATCATTACCTACTTCTATAAAACCCTTATTTTTAATACCAAATAACCTTGCGGGGTTTGCACTAGTTAATTGAACAAATCGATTTAAGGATAATTTTTCATTATTTACATGGTTTAACATGACAGGAACAAGAGTTTGAACACCCGGCATACCTGATGGAGAAATAGGATATTCTTTATCCTTTTCATCTTTAGTATGGGGAGCGTGATCTGAGCCTATTATATCTGCAACACCATTATTTATAGCTGTCCATAATTTAGTCTGATGATTTATATCTCTAATCGGCGGATTCATTTGAGCATAACTTCCAAGCTTATTGTAACAATCAGGAGCTGCTAAAGTTAAATGCTGAGGAGTTATTTCAACAGAGGCTATGTCTTTATTATCTGCCAAAAATTCAGCCTCTTGCCCTGTTGATACATGAAGAATATGTATTTTTTTATTATATTTTCTTGCAATTTTAATTATTCTTTGGGTAGCAGTAAAGCATTGCTCATCATTTCTCCATACTTCATGAGAATGTATATCTCCTGTTACTTGATATTTTTTTCTGGCATCAAGAGAGCTTTGATCTTCAGAATGAAATGACGCCCTATAATTAATTTCAGACATAATTTTAGATAGGTCTTCATCTCCTGATACCACCAGGCCGCCAATGCTCAATCCCATAAAGACTTTTACACCGCAGCAGCCTTCAACTTTCTCTAATTTAGGTAGCTCTTTACTATTATCTTCAGTTCCACCAACATAAAAAGCATAATCACAATAGGATCTATTTTTTGCACGTTCAAATTTATCTAATAGTGCTTCAAGATTAGTAGTTGAAGGGTTTGTGTTTGGCATTTCAAAAACACCAGTTATTCCACCTAAAATAGCAGATTTTGTTCCAGTATTTAGATCTTCTTTATGAGTTGGTCCTGGTTCACGAAAATGTACCTGAGTATCTATAACACCGGGAATTAAATCTAAATTTTCTATATTTAAAATTGTTTCAGCATCATCATTAAGGTTTCCGATTTCGGAAATAATTCCATCCTTAACTCCTATATCAGATATATAGCTTTTACTTTCATCAGTTATATTTGCATTTTTAAAGATGATATCAAATGGCATTGTAACGAAATTCCTATTTCATTATACTAATATAATAATATTAAAATTAAATAAAAATATATGAATAATGAATTAATAATATTAACCAATAGATCTTTAGTCTCAGTTTCAGGAAAAGATTCTGAGGACTTCCTTCAGTCTATAATAACTATCGACTTAAGCGGTAATGGTGAAGAACTGCTATCAAGTTGTTTTTTAAGTCCACAAGGAAAATTGTTAAATCAGTTTTTTGTAAAAAAAGAAGGGAATCACTTCCTATTAGATTTACACAAAAAATCTTTTCAATCATTTATGGAAAAGATGCAAATCTATAAACTAAATTCAGATGTAAATTTTGAAGAAAAAAATGATCTAGAAGTTGTAGTTTGTTTAGAAAAAGAATTTCAGAGCTCCTTTATTGACCCAAGAAATAAAGATTTAGGCTGGAGAGGAATAAGAAAGAAAAGCAACGATAGGTCTAATAGTGATAATTATGAAAAGAAGAAAATTTCTCTTGGTATAGTTGAAGAAGGTGAAGATTTTTTATCTGGTGAATTTTTTCCAATAGAATTAAATTTTGATTATCTGAATTCAATTTCATTCAAAAAAGGTTGCTTTATCGGACAAGAAGTAACTTCAAGAATGTATAGAAAAGGTAAACCCAAAAAAAGAGTTTTTTCAATTACATCCAATAGAAATAACAAGCAAGATGATGCTATTTTTTTAGAAAATAAAAAAATTGGAACCATTATTAAATCATACAAGAATGAAAGCGTAGCAATTCTTAAAACTGATGTATTACCTAAAATTCAAAAAGAAAACACAACTGTTAATATTAATAATGAAGAAGCTACTATAACTGTTCATATTCCTGATATTCTTAAAGATTATGCCATCTGATAGGGAAAGTTTTTGTAGTTGGTCTAACTCAAATGATATTTACATGAAATATCATGATGATGAATGGGGAAAACCAGAATTTGATGGCAGAAAACTATTTAAAATACTTACTTTAGAAACTTTTCAATCTGGTCTTAGCTGGATAATTATCCTAAAAAAGAGAAATAATTTTAAAATAGCTTTTGATAATTTTAATCCAAAGATTATCTCAGGATACAATAATAAAAAAATTAAAGAACTTATGGAAGATAGATCAATCGTAAGAAATAAAAAAAAGATACTTTCAACTATAAATAATGCAAAAATTTATAATAATGAATTCAAGAGTTCTAAAAAATTTTCCGATTTTTTTTGGGAATATGTTGATCATGAACCTATTATTAACTCTAGAAAAGATTTAAGAGAGATCCCTAAAGATACTAGATTATCTAAAAAAGTTTCAAAAAAAATGAAAGAATTAGGGTTTAGCTTTTGTGGTCCAGTAACAGTCTACTCATTTATGCAAGCTTCTGGAATAGTAAATGATCATTTGGTGAGTTGCCCTCATTACTTAAAATGTCAAAAAGATTAACATAATTAATTTTTCTGATATTATTCTTGAGTTATGAATGAAATTGTAATCAGCGGAACTGGTGTATTTACCCCTAAAGAATCAATAACAAATAAAGAGCTTGTTGAAGCTTATAACGCTTATGCAGAGAAATTTAATACACTTAATAAGGATCTAATTGATAATGGTGAATTAGATGCCTTAGAATTGTCTAATGAAGAATTTATTTATAATGCCTCAGGAATAAAAAATAGGTATGTAATGGATAAAAAGGGAATTTTAGACCCTGATATTATGCACCCTATTTTAGACAGGAGAAATAATGACGAACCATCTATTTTAGCAGAAATGTCTATAGAGGCAGCTAAACAAGCTTTAGGAGCATCTGGGAAAAAGCCTTCTGATATAGATGCAGTTATTACAGCATGCTCTAATTTAGAGAGAGCTTATCCTGCAATAGCAATCGAAGTACAACAATATTTAGGAATTCAAGGATTTGCTTTTGATATGAATGTTGCTTGCTCATCTGCAACTTTCGGGATTCAAGCTGCTGCTGATATGATTAAGGCTGGAAGCGCAGAAACAATTTTAATAGTTGATCCCGAGATTTGCTCTGGACATTTAGATTTTAAAGATCGCGATTGTCATTTTATCTTTGGTGATGTTTGCACAGCCATGATTTTAGAAAAAAAAGCATCTGCAAACTCTTCAAATTCATTTGAAATTCTATCAACTAAGTGTATTACTCAATTTTCCAATAATATTAGAAATAATTTTGGTTTTCTTAATAATGCCAAACAATCTAAAACTCTTGATAGAGATATGTTGTTTATGCAGGAAGGAAGGAGGGTATTTAAAGAAGTTGTTCCTATGGTAAGTCAATTAATACTTAATCATTTGCTAGATGAGAATGTTGGAATTAATGATGTAAAAAGGCTTTGGCTGCATCAAGCAAATAAAAGTATGAATGATTTTATAGGAAAAAAAGTTTTAGGTAGAACACCAGAAAAAAATGAACAACCAAATATACTTCAAGATTATGCAAATACTTCATCTGCAGGCTCAATTATCGCGTTTTCTCAATATAGTGAGGATATGAATAAAGATGAAATTGGTGTCCTTTGTTCTTTTGGCGCTGGATATTCTGCTGGAAGTGTTATCCTTAAAAAAACTTAAATCATCTCAATTTCTTTTGACTAATTAATGAATAATGTTTTTATTATCAAAAATATAAACTATGACCAATTATTATGGATAAATCAGTAGATAATAAAATTAATCAATTACATCCAAGCAAAATTCTTGATGAAATGGGTATATCTTGGAATGACGATATAGAGAAGAAGACAGCTTCATTATATAAAAAAGTTTCAAGTGTAATACCAGATATTGAATGGCCATTTTTTGCACCATACATAGAAGCAATTAATATTCTAAAAAAAGAAAAAAATGCCACAATTCTTGCGCATAATTATCAGACGCCAGAGATTTTTCATTGTGTTAGTGATGTAAGGGGTGACTCTTTGCAGCTAGCAAAAGAAGCTACAAAAGTTGATAGCGATATAATAATACAATGTGGTGTTTATTTTATGGCTGAAACATCAAAAATTCTGAATATGGATAAAAAGATAATTATACCAAGTTTAGATGCAGGTTGTTCTTTAGCTGCTTCCATTAAAGGGCAAGATGTAATTGATCTAAAAAGAGAAAACCCAGGAATTCCTGTTGTTACATATGTAAATTCGTCAGCAGATGTTAAAGCCGAAACTGATATTTGCTGTACATCTTCAAATGCATTAGAAGTTGTAAACTCTCTAGATTCTGACAAAATTATTTTTATTCCCGACGAATATTTAGCAATGAATATTGCTAAAGATACAAAAAAAGAAATCATTATGTGGAAAGGAAGATGTGAGGTTCATGAAGAATTTACTGTTGATGAAATTAGAGAATATAGAGAAAATGAGCCTGGTGTAAAAATTATTGCGCATCCTGAATGTGCTCCAGAAGTAGTTGATGAGGCAGATTTTTCTGGATCAACTTCTGCAATGATTAATTGGGTAAAAACAAATCAACCATATAAAGTTCTTATGGTTACTGAGTGCTCCATGAGCGACAATGTTTCTGTAGAAACACCAAATGTTAATTTTGTACGACCATGTAATCTTTGTCCTCATATGAAAGAAATTTCATTAGAAAAGATTCTTTCTTCCCTTTGGTATGAAACACATGAAGTTATTATTGATCATGATATTGCTAAGCGAGCACTTGATTCAGTAAACAGAATGATAAATTTATGAAGATGTTATCTGATCCTCAATTAAAAAAAATTGTTAGATTAGCTATCAAAGAAGATCTTGGGGGATTAGGCGATATTACGAGCAATACTGTTTTAAC
This sequence comes from uncultured PS1 clade bacterium, assembly GCA_902608415.1. GTDB lineage: Bacteria > Pseudomonadota > Alphaproteobacteria > MED-G09 > MED-G09 > AG-430-B22. Next base: position 52,206 of record CACLNZ010000001.1, on the reverse strand, counting down.
AAAACGAGACAGAGCTACATTTCATTTTGTCTCGCGAGCAAAAGGTATTTTATGTGGTATTAATATAGCTAAAATTGTTTATGAATTGCTTGATGAAGAAATCAAATTTACTTCATTTAAAAAAGATGGTGATTCAATTAAAAAGAATGAAGTTTTAGCTAAAGTTGAGGGACCAGCAATAGGTCTTTTAACGGGAGAAAGAACTGCATTGAATTTCTTAACTCATCTTTCAGGTATAGCAACATCTACATCAATGATGGTTAAATTAATTTCGTATACTGATACAAAAATATTATGTACTCGTAAAACAACACCGGGATTAAGAAATATAGAAAAATATGCTGTCAAAGTTGGTGGGGGTATTAATCATCGATTAGGACTATACGATGCTATTTTAATAAAGGATAATCATATAGCTATAGCTGGATCAATCACTAATGCTCTCAAAAAAGCTAAAAAGTTCAAAAATAAGATAAAAATTGAAATTGAAGTAGATAATTTAAAGCAATTTAAAGAGGCCTTTAAATTTAATCCAGATGTTATTATGCTCGATAACTTCAAAATTAACGATTTAAAAAAAGCGGTTAAACTAGGTCAAAAAAAAGTAATATTAGAGGCTTCAGGTAAGATAGATCATTCAAATGTAGAAAAAATAGCTGCGACAGGGGTTAATTTTATATCTTCTGGTTGGATAACGCACTCTTCAAAATCTCTTGATATAGGTTTAGATTTAATAAAAAAGTAATGAGGGATTTATGAGTAAAAAATATATTTTTATAACTGGTGGTGCAAGTGGTATGGGAAAATCTACTGTTCAGTTATTTATTGATAAAGGTTGGTTTGTTGGTTGCTATGACATCAACAAAAACAATCTAAATGCATTAGAAGAAGAAATAAATTCAGAAAATTTAATTTGCAGAGAACTTGATGTTTCAAATAAAGATATGTTTGAAAAAGCAGTGAAAGAATTTTCTAATATATCAAATAATAGATTAGATATTTTATTTAATAACGCTGGAATTGCTGAAGGTGGCTTTTTTGAAGATCAACCTTATGAAAACCACCTAAGAGTTGTTAACATTAATCTCTTTGGAGTAATAAATGGTATATATTCTGCAATAGATCTTTTGAAAAATACTGATAATTCATTATGTTTAAATACATCATCTTCAACCGGAATAATTGGTTTGCCAATGACTTCAGTATACTCAGCATCCAAGCATGCAGTAAAGGGATTAACAGAGTCTCTTTCAGCTGAATTTAAAAGGTTTGGTGTAAAGGTCTCTGATATATTGCCTGGCGTCATTGATACGCCCCTAATTAGCCAAGACATTAGATCTACTCTTCCTTCTGATGGAATGTGGAGACTAATTCCAGCTGAGGAAATAGCAAAAACAGTTTATCGGGCTTATGAAGAAGATAAGATTCACTGGTATGTACCGGAAGATCTTGAGGATTTAGAAAAATTAGTTGTTGAAGATCCGGCAAAAGCCAGAGATGAAGTAATTAGTACTGGTCCAATGAAAATACCTTTAGATTAATTTGACCAGGTAATAACGGAGAATGGGAATTTAGATTATCATTAAAATTCAGTCATTCATTATTATTTGAAAACCAAATATTAATATTCAATTAATTATTTAAGTTTTAATTTAGCTTTTTTGATAATGATTAAAGAATCAGTAATATCATTGTCTAATATTATCTCCTTACACCAATTTAATATTTCTTTTAAATCAGATGAGGGTTCTTGAGGTTTTGTTTTTACTATACCGTCAATAACCTCGCCTGATTGACCATCAAGAGTAATCACATCAAATTCAGATATAATTTTATTATTGATAGAAATATTCTTTTTATGAGTATTAATTTCAATTTCTACTGCACCTGTAATACAAGGTTTATTTAAACCTCTTGCAACAACTGCGGCATGACTTGTTAACCCACCTCTGGAAGTTAATATTCCATCTGCTGCATGCATAGCTTTAATATCGTTAGTATTGGTTTCAACTAAAATTAATATCGACTTCTCATCTTTTTCTTTAATTTCATTAATGCCTTCAATATCAAAAGCAACTAAACCAGATACTACACCCTGAGAAGATGGCAATCCTTTGGTTAAGATTTTTAATTCTTTAGTATTATCCAGAACTGGAGCAAAAGCTTTTTCAACATGATCCTCTTTGATTAATTTCAAAGCTTCATTCTTATTAATTATTTTATCATTAACAAAATCTTTTAAAACTTTAAAAGATGCTTGAGCATTTAATTCTGCATTACGTGATTGTAAAAGCCATAATACATTTGACTCAATTGTAAATTCAATATCCTGAACAAATCCAAAGTTCTTCTCCAAATTCTTTGAAATTTGATTTATTTGATCGTAAATATCAGGAAAAACTTTGACAAAAGCATCATCATTGTCAGTTTCACTTATATTTTTCGGAGTTATAAAGCCTGAAACAACATCTTCCCCTTGTGACTCTAGTAGATATTCACCTTTAATTTTGTCTTCACCTGTATCTGGATTTCTTGAAAAAATAACACCAGATGCGCTTTGATTATTTAAATTTCCAAAAACCATTCTTTGAATAGTTACCGCTAAACCTACATCCTGAGGAATATCATTAATGTTTCGATAAGAAATCGCTCTTTCATTATCCCATGAATTTAAAACTGCTATTATAGAGTCATTTATCTGCTGATATGGATCTTCTGGAAAATCCTCACCTATTCTCTCATTAAAGAGATTCAAATACATTTTACTTATTTCTTCTAAGTCTTCTCCATCTAGTTGACTAACATTACTTAAATTTGCTCCAAGTAGATAATTTTCAAGTATTTCATCAAAATCATAAGTATCGACTCTATGAACAACATGAGAATACATTTGAATAAATCTTCTCCATGTATCATATGCAAAAAACCCATTTTTATTTTTTGCTAAAGTTTTAACTATTTCCTGATTTAGGCCGACATTTAAAATTGTATCAAGCATTCCTGGCATTGATATCACTGAACCTGATCTCACTGACAAGATTAGTGGTTTTTCTGCGCTCCCAACTTGAAGGTTTGTCTTTTCTTGGATCGAATTTAAATTGACTTTCAATTCGTTTATAAATTCATCACCAAAATTATTCTTTTTTTTGAATTCTTTAGTAGCTTTTGAGGTAATTATAAAGCCCTCAGGAATAGGTAAATCCATTCCGTGCATAAGACATAGATTATAACCTTTATTACCTATTAAAGATTGATCAATTTCATCATTTATAGGATCTGAAAAAGCGTGTATATATTTTGTCATTTTAATTTATTAGAGATTTTTGACAAAAAAATCAGAAATTTCATCTAATTTAATTCTTTTTTGTTCCATAGTATCTCTATCTCTTACTGTAACAGAATTATCATCTAATGTTTCAAAGTCAATTGTTATACACATCGGTGTTCCAACTTCATCATGCCTTCTATAACTTTTCCCGATATTGCCTGCATTATCTAGTACTACTCTTCCTAAGCCGATTGACTGCAATTGCTTTTTTAACTCTACTGCTTTGTTAACTAAATCTTGATTATTTCTTTTTAAAGGAATAACTGCAGCCTTTATGGGCGATAAGTGAGATTTCAGCGACAGAACAGTTCTCTCTTTACCATTTTCTAGCTTCTCAATTTTATAGGCTTCGTTTAATACAGCTAAAAATCCTCTATCAACTCCTGCCGATGGCTCAATTACATAAGGTATAGTCCATGTATTATTAATCTTATCTTGAATTGCTAATTTTGTTACTGAGTCATCATTTTTTATAACATCAGCATTTATTTCAAAATCTTTCTGATTTTTAGTATGCGATCCTATATCAAAATCAGTTCTATTTGCGATACCTTCTAATTCCTCAAGCCCATGAGGAAATTCATACATTATATCAACTGTCTTTTTTGAATAATGCGATAAATCTTCTTTATCGACGTCAATAATTTCTAATTTATTTTTATCCACTCCTTGTCGTTCCCACCAACTAACTCTTTCATCAACCCATTTTTGATGCCATTCTTCATCACTGCCAGGCTCTACAAAGAACTCTAATTCCATTTGTTCAAATTCTCTTACTCTAAAAATAAAATTTCTTGGAGTTATTTCATTTCTGAAAGCCTTTCCAATTTGAGCAATTCCAAAGGGCAATGTTCTTGATGTTGAATCAACCACATTCTTAAAATTTGTAAAAATCTGTTGAGCGGTTTCTGGTCTTAAATATGCAAAACTAGCTCCATCATCAACAGGTCCAATTGTTGTTTTAAACATAAGATTAAAAGGCCTAGGATCAGTTAAATTGTTTGAACCACATGAAGGACATTTATTATTATCGATATGGTCAGCTCTAAACCTTGATTTACAATCCTTACAGTCTACAAGCGGATCAGTGAAGGTTTCTTCGTGACCAGAATATTTCAAAACATTTGGATGAGTTAATATTGAAGAATCTAAACCCTCTATATCATCTCTTTCATAAACCATAGAGCTCCACCAAGCTTGTTTTAAATTATTTTTTAACTCAACTCCTAATGGACCATAGTCATATAGACCCTGCATTCCTCCGTATAATTCATTAGTTTGATAAATGAATCCTCTTCTTTTACACAAGGAGACTAATTCTTCCATTTTTTTTGCAGTCACTGACACCTCCAATGTCTATATTTTCTATTATAGTAATTCTGTCTTAAAAAATAGTAATAAAGTCATTGATTATAATGACTTACCATGTCTCAAAATATTCTCAATTTTTTTTGGAGTTTTTCCATTTTTATTATTTAAAATTAATCCTTTTTTTAATCTAAGTGGTTTTTTTGAATCTCTAACGCCACTTATTAGAAAGCGTGTTGCAGGTTTTTCAATATTTGTAAAAATTGGAATAACTTTCACATCACCCATAGAATTCATGAAAAGCGATAAAATATCAGGAAAATTTTTCATATGGTTTATAAATGTTATAGAACCCTTACTTTTAACAAAAGTAAGAGATACTTTAATCCAGTTTTTAATAAAATCTTTTTCACCATAATATGCATTTCTCTTGTTTTTATTTTTAGGCAAAATAATCTCACCTTTCTCATAAAAAGGCGGATTAGAAAAAATATGATCGAAGCTATGTCTTTTTAAATTTTTAAATTTATTGCTTCCATCATTAAGATCTCCTTTAATAACTGAAATATGATCATCAAATCCATTCAAGGAAATGTTTTCTTTTAAGAGTTTTATAATATCTCTATCATTATCAATTCCTATTAAAGATAAGCCAGGAACTCTTTTCATTAAACATAAAGAGACAACTCCAGCACCTATACCTAATTCCAAACATTTATCTCCTTTTTTAGCTGGAATTGAAGAGGCTAATAAAACAGAGTCATGCCCTGCTCTAAACCCATCTCTTTGCTGAAGAATATTAAGTTTACCGCCAAGAAATTTATTTTTAGAATTTTCTTTGATCATAGATAGATTCTAAAATATAAGAAAATATGGGAAATGTAATTAAATTAGTAAAAAACAAGTATAAAGACGAAGAGCCTATTCAAAAACTATTAGCATTAATTGAAAACGATTTCGTTAGTGTAAATAATTTAATAAATGAACAAGTTATTAGTCAGGTAGATAGGATTCCTGATGTATCAAAGCATATTATAGAGCTTGGAGGTAAAAGATTAAGACCTATTCTTACACTTACAACTTCTAAAATATGTGAATACAAAGGTGATATGCATATTAAATTAGCGGCAGCAGTTGAATTAATGCACACTGCTACTCTTTTACATGATGATGTAGTAGATGATAGCAATTTTAGAAGAGGAAAATCAGCATCTCATATTGTTTGGGATAATAAATCTAGTATTTTAGTTGGTGATTTTCTTCTAGGTAAAGCCTTTCAACTTATGGTTGAAACTAAATCATTGGGATGTCTTAAAAATTTATCAAATGCATCAGCAAAGATAGCTGAAGGTGAGGTTATGCAACTTATTGCCTCAGATAATATTAAAACTACTGAAGATCAGTACATGCAAATAATTGAAGCTAAAACAGCTGAATTATTTTCAACCGCTTGTGTGGTTAGCGCACTTATAGCAGAGTCAAAAGAAGAGGAGATTAATGCCTTAATTTCATTTGGTAAGAATCTAGGTATTGCTTTTCAATTAAAAGATGACGCATTAGACTATAGCGGTGATAAAGAAACTTTAGGTAAAAATATAGGTGATGATTTTTTCGAAGGTAAAGTTACACTTCCTATTATTCTTGCATATAGAAGAGGTAATGCCTCTGAAAGAGAATTCTTAGAAAACTCGTTTAATAATAAAATTAGAAATAAAGATCTTTTGAAGAAAGCAATAAAAGCAATAAATCAATATGATACAATTAATGATACTCTCTCTAAAGCAAAGGAACATGGAAGAGTCGCTAAAGACGCTCTTGCAATATTTCCAGAAACTGAATTTAAATCGGCATTAATGAAGCTTGTTGATTTCTCTATTATTAGATCCCATTAATTTACATTTAATAATCATCCAATCCTTGTTCAAATCATTAATTTTTTTATAAGCTTCATCTATTGAAGACTCTTCAAAAAATCCAAAAAATGCGGAACCAGACCCTGTCATTGATACAAAAGAAGAACCTACTTTTGTGAGGCAATCTATAACATCTTTGATAAAAGGGTATTTTTTAAGAACTAAACTTTGCAAATCATTAGAAAATAATTTATCAAAATTATTACAATTGTTATAAAAACCAATACTATCTTCTATTTGTTTTTCAAGTTTTTGGCTGTCTTTTTTTTTAATTAAATTAATATCTACATTATCAAATACCTCTTTGGTGCTTACGCTAATATTAGGATAAATTATAATAATATCCTTATCATTTAACCCATCTAATAGACGAATTTGATCTCCATATCCTGATAAAATTAAAGGTTTAGATACAATACAGCTAGGAACATCAGAGCCAATTTTATTACCAATTAATACTTTTTGATCATAAGTGAGGTTGAGATTAAGAAATTTATCAATTGCTCTTAAAGTAGCTGCAGAATTAGCTGAACCACCGCCAAGGCCGGCCCCTATAGGTATTTTCTTGTTCAAAGTAATTTTAAATGGGGGCAAATCTATACCAATTTCTTTTGATAAAAACTCTATTGTCTTTAGAATTAGGTCTGGCTTATTAAACTTAACATCATCATTTATAACATATTTAAATTCCTTAGAATCTTCTATTGTTATCGTATCATAGAAATCACAAAAACAAATCATGCTAACGAGATAGTGAAGATTATGGTCTTTTTGACCTGTTAAATTTAAAGAAATATTAACTTTAGCATAGGCTTTTTCAATGACTTGCATCAATAATTACATACCACCATAAAGAGGGCCTTCTCCACCTTGTGGTACAACCCAATTAATATTTTGTGAAGGATCTTTTATATCGCAAGTTTTACAATGCACACAATTCTGTGCATTTATTTGAAAAACTGGCTCACTATTCTCATTAGCTGAGAGAACCTCATAAACTCCTGCAGGACAGTATCTTTGTGCAGGCTCATCGTATTCAACTAGATTCACTTTAATCGGTATATTACTATCTTTTAATGTTAAATGAGCTGGTTGATCTTCTTCATGATTAGTGCTTGAGAGAAAAACTGAAGATAATTTATCAAAAGAAAATTCACCGTCAGGTTTTGGATATATTATTTCTTTACATTCAGATGCTTTTCGTAATGTTTTATAATCAGGTTTAATATGACTTAATGTAAATGGTAATGTAATTCCAAAAGTATTTAACCACATATCTAAACCGCTTAAAATAGTACCTAAAAGAACTCCATACCTGGATTGAAATGGTTTAACATTACGAACCTTCTTTAACTCTTTAGCTATTTTGCTTTTTTCATATTTTTCTTGATAATTTGATAGATCATCAGCTTGATTTGCATTAACAAAGTTTTCAACTATAGATTCAGCAACAAGAATACCTGACTCCATGGCGTTATGGGTTCCTTTTATTTTTGGATAGTTTAAAAATCCTGCAGAACAACCTATTAAAGCACCCCCTGGAAAAAATAATTTTGGAACTGATTGATAGCCACCTGCAGTTATTGCTCTTGCTCCGTAGGATATTCTCTTTCCGCCCTCCAAAACTTTTTTAACTGAAGGGTGGGTCTTATACTGTTGGAATTCATCAAATGGAGAAACATAAGGATTAGTGTAATTAAGGTGAACAACATAACCTATTGAGACTTGATTTTCTCCAAAATGATAAAGAAATGAACCCCCTCCTGTTCCATCGCTCAAAGGCCAACCCATTGAATGCTCAACTAGACCTTCTTGATGGTTCTCATCTTTTATTTCCCACAACTCTTTAATTCCAATTGCATATTTTTGATGGTCCTTATCTTCAGAAAGATTAAAATTATCAATTAAGAATTTAGAAAGAGATCCTCTAGCTCCTTCTGAGAAAAGAGTATATTTTGCATGAAGCTCCATTCCTGATTCCCAAGAGTCTTTTGCTGAACCATCTCTTGAAACACCCATATCGCCTGTGGCAACACCATAAACTTTCTCATTATCATCAATAAGAACTTCAGCAGCACTAAAGCCAGGGTAAATTTCAACACCTAGATTTTCTGCTACCTCGCTTAACCATTTACAAACATTTCCAAGGCTTACTATATAATTTCCATGGTTTTTCATCATAGGGGGAAGCAAAAACTGAGGAAAACTTATTGACCAATCCTTACCTAAATAAGAAAGCTTATCCTTTTTTACCTTCGTTTTAATTGGGCTATTCATTTCTTTCCAATTAGGTAAAAGTTTATCAAGAGCACTAGTTTCAATAACAGCGCCAGATAATATATGAGCGCCAATCTCACTAGCTTTCTCAAGCACACAAACAGAAATATCTGAGTTATTTTTTTGAGCTAATTGCTTAATTTGTATTGCCGCAGATAGACCTGCTGGTCCGGCCCCTACAATTAAAACATCATATTCCATAGACTCTCTATTTGAAGAATCTAGAACCTGACCTTGTTGTTCATTAAGTTCATTAACTGGTTTATTGCTCATTTATTACCTTATTATCTATAAATAATACTTTTTTTTAAATATTAAACCCTTAACATTATTGTCGCAGTTAATAATATCAGTTAATATTCTATATAGAGATTCACTAAAAGATGATAAAAAGTTTTGAAAAAAATATAGATGATCTTAAATTTCAAATTGAGTTAGGTATAAAAGAAACAATAAAATCCAATATATATGAAGATTTTAATAAATCTGATTTAGAAGAAAATAGATTTGCTAATGATTGCAATGATTTGTCAGAAATAAAAAGCCTGGAAGAACTAAGGTCTTATATTGAAAATTATGATAAGTGTGAGCTTAAAAATACATCAAGATCAACTGTTTTTTGTGATGGGAATAGCAAATCAAAAGTAATGTTAATTGGAGAAGCCCCTGGCAATCAAGAGGAGGTAGAAGGTAAACCATTTGTAGGAAAATCAGGTAAGCTACTAGATAAGATATTGGAATTTATCAATATAAATAGGAAAAATTGCTACATAATTAATATAATACCATGGAAACCACCAGGTAATAGGAATCCGACTAAAAAAGAAATTAAACAGTGTTTGCCTTTTGTAAAAAAACATATAGAGCTTGTAAACCCTGATATTTTAGTTCTTGTTGGCTCAATCTCAGCTAAATCAATTTTAAATAAAGATCTTGGTATTACAAAATTGAGAGGAAAATGGCATACTTATAAGGACAAAGAATTAGAAGTTCCAGCTTTACCAATCTTTCATCCTGCTTATTTATTAAGAAGACCAAATAGCAAATTATTGGTGATGAAAGATATCTTATTGCTTAATAGAAAAATACAATATAAAGAATAAAATTAATTTAATTAAATAATAAGAATTTAAGAAAGTTATATTTAAAATGAGTAATTTAGTTTTGTCCTATAGCTGGGTTTTGTTCGCAGCAATCATGACAACAACATTAATATTGATTATTATAAAAACTACCAATGAAGAAGAAAAGAAAATCAATGAACAATTAGAAAAAGCTTTAGAGTTTTTTCCAATAAATATATCGGTTCTAATAGTTTCTGATAGCAGAACAAAAGATACCGATATATCTGGTAATTTATTAATAAATAAGATTAAGGAAAGTGGCCATAATCTTAACGATTATGAGATTTTAAAAGATAATAAAGAGTTAATAGAAAGCAAGATTTTAGAGTGGTCAAAGAATAAGAATACAAATGTAATAATTACAAGTGGGGGAACAGGGTTAACAGGTAGAGATGTTACACCAGAAGCATTAGAAAGATTATTTGATAAAAAAATAGACGGGTTTTCATCAATTTTTCATATGATATCATTTCAAAAAATTAAAACATCAACAATTCAATCTCGTGCAATTGCAGGAATAATTGAAAATACATACATTTTTTGCCTTCCTGGCTCTCCAGGAGCTGTAAAAGACGCCTGGGATGAAATTCTAATTTACCAATTAGATATTAGGCATAAACCTTGTAACTTGATAGAAATCATTGACAGATTAGAAGAATAAATATTAAAGATTTTTTTTAATTTCGGAAATACTGTCATCTAGTATCGATTTGGATACTTTTTTGTCTAAATTTTTACTTAAATAATTCTTTGTTATTTCGAATGAAAGATTTGCGACTCTAGATTTAACATCGTTTAAAGCTTCAGTTTCAGCTTGTTCAATTTTAAGTTCTGCTATTTTTTTCTTTCTTTCAATATCCTCTTTAAGGTTTTCTTCAGCTTTTTTTGTCATTTCATCAACTTGCTGTTTTGCTTTTTTTATTAGGTTTTTAGACTCTTCTGCGGCTTTGTCTAAATTCTTTTTTTCTTTCGCTAGTAGCTTTTGTGCTTCTTCTCTTAGGTTTCTTGCCTCATCTAATTCATCCTGAATATCCGCAGACCTTTTATCAAGAGCAGATATAATCACCCTTGGTAACCCCATATAGATCACCAAACCAACAAAAATTAAAAATGAAAGAGCTACAAAAAAACTTGAATCAAACATTCGAATTACACCTAATTATCAATTTTAGATAAAGAAGTTACCTTTTCTTTATCAATTTTACCAACAGATAAATTTTCAAGCATTTCAACTGCTAAGCTTTCAGAAATTGAGGATATTTCATCGAGAGCGGTTTCTTTTTTTTCTTTGATATCACCCTCAGCTTCTGAAATCTCATTATTTATTTCCTTTATTAAGCTACTTTTTTTTATTTCATTATCTTCTTTGATATCCTGAAGTGATTTGTTGATTAAATTTTGTGAATTCACTTTAGCCTCAGATAACTTTAAATTTAACTCTTCGGTGGTTTTTTCAGATTCTTCAGAATATTCTTTTGCGGAGTCAATATCCTGCGCAATAATATCTTTCCTTTCCTCTATAACATCGGAAACTCTTGGAAGAGCATACCGTGACAAAACAATGTACAAAAAAGAAAGGCTTATACAAAGCCAAAAAATTTGTGGCAAAAAAGTTGAAAAATCAAGCTGAGGCATTACTTATCAATAGCTTAAAGAACAAACAATAGAATAAGCGCAACAACAAGACCAAAAAGTCCAGTAGCTTCTGCTAATGCAAAACCTAATAATAAATTTGGAAATTGTGATTGTGCTGCACTTGGATTTCTTAGGGCTCCTGCAAGATAGTTACCGAAAATTGTTCCAATTCCAATTCCTGCGCCTGCAAGGGCGATACAGGCTATACCTGCTCCTATTAATTTTGCTGCTTCTGGTTCCATTTTTTTATCTCCTTTTAGTAAAATAAATTAGTGCATATGTAATGCATCGTTAAGATAGATACATGTTAATATAGCAAAAACATATGCTTGTAAAAATGCAATTAAAATTTCTAAGCCTGTGAATGCTACCATGACGGCCAAAGGCAGCCATCCACCTAAAAAACCCATCAAAATAACAAATCCAGAAAATACTTTTAACATAGTATGGCCTGCCATCATGTTAGCAAATAATCTCACAGATAGGCTAATTGGTCTTGTAAAATATGAAATTACCTCAATCACAACCAGTAATGGAAGCATAAAAATTGGTACACCCTTAGGTACGAAGAAACCAAAGAACCCTAAACCGTGTTTAATAAAACCAATAACAGTAACACCTATGAATATTAACATTGCTAAAGCAAATGTAACAGCTATATGACTAGTAACAGTAAAACCGTATGGTATCATTCCAAGCATATTTAAAAAAAGCACGAACATAAATAAAGTAAAAATAAAGGGAAAATAGTTTTTTCCTTGAGAGCCAACATTTTGTCTAACCATATCAGCAACAAATTCGTATGATAATTCAACAATTGATTGCATTCTTGAAGGAATTATTGAGTTTTTTCGAACAGAAATAATAGTTGTAAAACTTATAATAAAGACTGCAATCAGCATAAATAAAGCTGAATTTGTAAACGAAATATCGAATCCTGCAATATTGATATCTAATAATCTTTTAATTTCAAACTGATGCATTGGATCAGCTGGAAAAGAGCTAGCTCCATGTTGATCGCCGGTATGATCTGAAGATGCCATAACTACCCTAACTTATTCATTTTATTTGCCGTTCGAATAACATTTGATATCCCAGCAGCAACACCCAAAATAAAAAATACTATTAAAAGCCACGGAGATGTTCCGAATAACTTATCAAATGACCATCCCATAATACCACCTATTATAACTCCAGACATCAAATCAGTTGTTATTCTCATTGCAAGACCAAAGGCTGATGATTTAGCGCTATCATTTTCATTAACAGATTTTTGATTGTATTTTTTTTGAAATTCACCAATTTTTTCAGAAACTCTATCTTTATCTTCAATAATATTTTGCATTTCTTTTTCTTTATGTTCTTGTGAATCTTGAGTCAAAGTTTACCTGAGAATTCCTTTTTAATGATAGCTTCCTTACAGAAATTACTAATATAAGATGCTAGTGTCAACTACATATATTTTTACATAAGTTATTGTATTAATTAAATTTATTAAGCAATATTTCTAATTTTTTCAGCAACATTAAGGTCGACTGAAACTAATTGACTTACTCCCTTTTCTTGCATTGTTACGCCATAAAGCCTATCCATTCTTGCCATACTTAAAGGATGGTGCGTAATTACAAGAAATCTTGTTTTTACATTTGAAGAAATTTCTTCAATTAAATCACAAAACTTCTCAACATTGCTATCGTCTAAAGCTGCATCAACCTCATCAAGAACACAAATTGGTGATGGATTTGTTAAGAATACAGCAAAAATTAAAGACAATGAGACCAAGCCCTTCTCTCCTCCTGATAAGGATGACATTTCTATTAATTTCTTGCCTGGCAATTGAGCAAAGACTTCTAACCCTGCTTCAAGAGGGTCATCAGAATCTATAAACTTCAATTCAGCATTTCCACCGCCAAAAAATTTCTTAAAAACATCTTGAAATTTTTCATTCACTTCTAAGAAGGCTCGTTGCATTCTTTCTCTTCCTTCTTTATTTAAGTCATTAATTCCTGTTCTAAGCTTCTTAATTGCTTCAACAAGATCATCTCTTTCGACCTTAATTTCGTTAATTCTCTCTTTTATCTCTTCTGCTTCTTCTTCGGCTTTTAAATTTACACCACCAAGATCATCTCTTTCTCTTTTTAATCTATCTATATTCATTTGCATTTCATCTTCACTATTGTCCGAAACATCTAATTCTTTCATAAATTCTGAAGTCTCTTTTTTATGTTCCTTTTCAATTAAGCTAATAATTTCTGATAAACGAATATTATTTGACTCAAGCGTAACCTCAACTCTGCCCTTATTTTCCCTTAAATGTGATTCTTGATCAGATAATTCTCTAATGTTAAGGACTACATCTCTTAGACTGTTTTCTAATTCAGTTAATTTGTCATTATCTTCGTTAGATTTTTTTCTAGCTGATGAAATATTTTCACTCAGGTCTATTTTTTTTGTATCAATATCTTCAGGTTTTTGTTCAAGGTTTATATCTTCTTGCTCAAACTTCTTTATTCTCTCTTCCAAAATAGTAATTTGTTCTTTTGCTATATCTTTTCTTTTATTTACATCAGAAATATTTTTTTTATTAAGTTGAATTTTTTCATAATTCAGCCTCAAATCAGATAGATCTTTATGGGCATCTTTTAATTTATTTCTTAAAGAATCAATATCTCCATAGTTATTTTCAAATTGTTTTATTTCTTCATATATTTCAATCAAACGATTTCTTTGCCCTAGTCTTTCAGCTGCAGATCCAGGAGCACCAGCAGATACAACCAAACCATCCCATCTCCATAAATCACCTTCTTTTGATACTATTCTTTGTCCATATGTAAGTTTGGAGGAAAGTTCTTCGCCATCTGATTTATTTACCAAACCAGTTTGGTTAAGTCTTTCACTTAAAACATCTGAACCCTTAACAAATTCTGAAAGCGGTTTACATCCTGATGGCAGGTTTTGAGATTTTTCTTTAATTGAAACTTTTTTCCAATGTATGTCATTTTCAGTATCCAAAGAGTAGTATAATTCATCGCCAAGTAGAGAATCTAATGCTTTTTCAAAGCCGGGTATAACATCAAGATTCTCTATAAGAGAATTAGTTGCATCAACATTATCGCCAATTATTCCTTCTAGAGCATTTTTTTCAGCATAAAGTTTTGTAAGATCATTTATCTCTTTATCTAGATCTATAATTAAAATTTCTTTTTTATTAATTTTAAGCTCTATTTTATCCTCGTTAATATTTATATCTTTATTACTGCCTATAACATTATTGTTTATATCCTCTAAAATCTGAATTTCTCTTTTTAATTGAAGATTGGTAGTTGAAATCAAGTCATCTAATTCTTGCTTTCTTCTATCAGACTGTATTTGATCATTATCAAATCTTTCCATTTCAATAATTAATCTTTGAAGGGCTGCAGAGGAGTCGTTCACTTCTTTTTTCAACTCAGGTAATAATTCTTGGATATTTAATTCTTCTGTTTTTTTATTGCTTACACTCCTAACTATATTTTGATGTTCAACACTTAAAGAATGGAGCTTCTCGTCATTTTCTTTACATTCTAGTTCAATGGTTTTGTATTTTTTTGCAAGAAGTAGAATTTCTGTTTCTCGAATTTTTTTTGATAAATTCTTATATCTGTTTGCTTCCCTTGATTGTTTATTAAGAGATCTAACCTGAGATGCTAATTCTTTTAATATATCATCAAGTCTATCAATATTTGTTTCAGCAGATTTAATTCTTAATTCAGCCTCATGCCTTCTAACATGAAGACCAGAAATGCCTGCAGCATCCTCTAGAATTCTTCTTCTTTCGTTTGGTTTTTGATCAATTAATTCTTGAATTTGGCCTTGTCTTACCAAAGATGGGGATCTTGCTCCAGTTGAAGCATCTGCAAAAAGCATTTGTATATCTCTTGCCCTTGTATCATTACCGTTTAATTTATAAACAGAGCCTGCTTCCCTTTCTATTCTCCTTGTAACTTCAATTATATCAGCATCATTGCACATAAGAGGAGCATCACGATCTTTATTATTTAATACTAGAGAAACTTCAGCTGAGTTTCTTGAGGGTCTATTTTGAGTTCCTTGGAAAATAACACCTTCCATACTTGATGCTCGCATGGATTTATAGGAAGCTTCGCCCATAACCCACCTAATAGCTTCTACTAAATTTGATTTACCACAGCCATTTGGACCAACTACACCAGTCAATCCATCTTTTATGTCTATTTCTATTGGTTCAACAAAAGATTTAAAACTTGATAACCTTAATTTGCTAAAATCCAATACTTACTCCCTATATTAATTTAATCCTTAGAAATACCAAGCTCTGCCAATATGGCATCAAAATCTAGTGATGAAATTTTTTTGTTATTTACAAAAACTGCAGGTGTACTATTAACCCCGAACCTTGATGATGCTAACCTTTGATTTCCTTCAATCATATTAAATAACTCAGTATTACTAAGACACAATTTAACATCTTCTTCAGATAAGCCAGCTAAACGTGCAACCTTTAATATTCCATTATAGGGATTCTCATTATCAAACAACCATTCTTCCTGTGTTTTTAAAAGAACATCAATTACCCCAAAATACTTATTATCTCCTGAGCAATGAGCTATCATTGAGCCAGCCATTGCTAGGCGGTCTATTGGATAATCTCTAAAAATATATTTCACTTTTCCAGTGTCTACCAATTCTGACTTTATTCTAGGAAAAACATCTCCATGGAAAGTAGCGCAATGTGGACATGTAAGACTGGCATACTCAACAATAATGCTTTCAGAATTATCTGGACCTAAAGTATGATCGCCTTCAAGATTTGAAGAAACACCATTGGAAAAACTTATATTTGATGATAAATTTCTTGATGCATTAATGTTATCAGCTAAATTTGTTGATTGTTGATTTGGCGACAGGAAAAAGATTGCAAGAATCAAACCCAACACAACAAAACCAACTAAAAGAATTATATTTTTTTTACCCATAATTACCTCATTTAATATTATTCGTTCTTTTTGCCAATTATACTTTTACCCAAAGAATTAATTGCTTCTTTCAACTCACTCTCTTCAACTTCACTAAGAAAAACATCAGCCTTTTTATTTATTGAATTTTTATTTTTAATATTATCTTTTTTTACCTTTTTTTCTTTAATTTCATCTTGAATAAAAGAATTTCGAAATCTAATTCTATTAACTGCTCGATATCCATAATAGTCATTAATTTTTTGTATAATATCAGTTTTAATATATTCCATTTCTGTAGATGTTGCTCCATCTGTAGCAATAGTTAAAACTCCACCACCTTTTTGAATCCTTAATTTTTCAGGTATAGATTTTTTATAATATTCATCTCCAACGATTTCTTTCCAATTGTCAATTATATAACTTTTTACAAAACCTTGCTTATTGAAAAAAGGTTTAGAAATTTTAGAAATGTACCAACTAAGTTGCTTAGTTGGAAAAAAATTTTTATCATTTATTTTTTTAATTATTTGAGTCTCACAAATTATGAAAGTTTCACTAAAATATAATTTATCAAAAAAAATCCTAATTTGGTATGATAAAAACAAAAGGGATTTACCTTGGAGAAAATCAAAAAAAAATTTAAACCCTTATCAAACCTGGATATCAGAGATTATGTTACAACAAACAACTGTTGAAGCAGTGATACCATATTTTCATAAGTTTACTTCTAAATGGCCAACAATTAAAAAGCTTTCTGAAAGTAATATTGAAGACATAATGGATGCATGGTCAGGCTTAGGTTATTACTCAAGAGCGAAAAATATCCATAAAACTGCAAAAATAATCAGCAAAGAATACAACAATCAAATACCTAATAATTATGAGGAGTTGATAAAGTTACCTGGAATTGGTCCATATACTGCTGGTGCAATCTTAACAATTGCTTACAATAAAAAAGCCTCAGTAATTGACTCTAATATAGAAAGAATAATTCTAAGAATACAAGGCATCAAAAAACCAAAGGACAAAGCTAAAAAAGAATTAATAAAAATTTCTGAAGAACTATGTCCAGATATTAGAAGCGGTGATTATGTTCAGGCGATGATGGATTTAGGTTCAGCAATTTGTAAACCAAATAATCCTAAATGTAATTTGTGTCCTATTAAAAAATTTTGTTATTCTTACAAAAATAACTTAACAAATCTAATACCCATAAAAAAACCAAGAAATCCAATAAAAATTAGAAAAGCTAATTTGTTTTGGATTGTATCAAATCAAAATAGAATTTTTCTTCGTAGGAGATCTCTGTCGGGGTTACTGCCTGGTATGTTAGAATTCCCATCTTCTGATTGGATTAGTAAAAATAAAGAGTCTAAAAAAGAAATATCATTTCCTATTAAAGGAAATTGGAAGCCAGTCAATGGTAATGTAATTCATACTTTTTCTCATTTTCAATTATCTTTAAAAATTTATATATGTAGAGATGTTAATGAAAAACAGTTAGAAGGTATTTGGAAAAATGAAAATAATATTCCTGATCTAGACTTACCAAGCTTAATGAAGAAAGTTTATAAACATGTTTTCTCAAATATTAAAAACTAGATTTACTTAAAATGAATACAACACATATAAAATTCTCTAAAGACCATAAGATAATTAAAGAAACAATTATTGAAGGAGGTAAAATTGCTCTTAAATGGTTTAATAATAAACCTAATGTTTGGAAAAAAGAAGACGGCTCAGATGTATCAGAAGCCGATATCGAAATAGATAATTTTCTTCAAGTAGAACTAAAAAAGAGAATATCAGATACTGGCTGGCTTTCTGAAGAAAATAAAGATGATTATTCTAGATTAAATTATGATAAAACACTAATAGTGGACCCTATAGACGGCACCAAATCTTTTCTTACTGGTAAAAAAGATTTCTGCATTTCAATTGCTTTAATTAAATCTGGTAGACCCATTTCAGCTATTATATATAACCCTATAAATGAGGAATTATTTGAGGCTGAAAAAAATAAAGGTTCATGGCTAAATTCAAAAAAAATTTTCACAGCAAAAACATCAAAACTTGAAAACTCAAAAATGTGTGCATTCAAACCGATGTTTTCACACCCTGCCTGGAAAAAACCTTGGCCAAAAATGTTTATTGATAATAAAAACTCTATAGCATATCGAATGGCTCTTGTTTCCAACGGTCAATTTGACTCTATGATGGCATTAAACACTAAATCAGACTGGGATATTGCCGCTGGTGATTTATTAATCAATGAATCTGGTGGAAAAGTTACTGATCACAAAGGGAATCAATTATTATATAATCTTAGAAATGTATCAAAAAAATCAATTATAGGCACATGTATCGGTTTACATGAAAAAATAATTGAGAGAGTTAAAGGGATAAAATTATAGTGCAATTTTTTTAAAGAGGTTTTTGATTGATAAAGTTTTTTAAAATAAATTTAATTTTTTTCATAATTGTAATAGCTTCAACCGCTTCTTACAGTAATTCAGATATATCTGATCCTTACGAAAAATCTAATAGAAATATTCATGAATTCAATGATAGTATTGATGTTTATTTATTAAGACCTGTTTCTGTTGGATATAGTTTGCTACCAAACCCGGTAGAAGATGGAATATCAAATATACTTCAAAACTCAGGAGAACCAATCAACTTTACTAATTATATTTTGCAAGGTGAGATAAAAAATGCCTTATCAAGTCTGATGAGATTTATTATTAATTCTTCCTTCGGTCTTCTGGGCGCTATTGATTTAGCAGATAAATTAAATTTAAAAGAAAATGATACTGATTTTGATAAAACTCTTGAGAAGTGGGGGGCAAATGAAGGTGATTATTTGGTCCTACCCTTTATTGGACCACGATCTTCACGTCACCTTGCAGGTAGTATAATTGATATAGCTTTGAATCCACTAAATTATTTTCTCAGAGATGAAGGTAGTATAGTAAGAGTTTCGCCTACGATATTGTATGCTGTTTCATCAAGATCAGGAAATATGGAGACTATTGATAATTTACGAGAAACATCAATAGATTATTATAGCTCTTTACAATCCATTTACTATCAAAGCAGATCTTCTGGCCTCAGCGAAAGTTTAGATGAGCAAGTATTTGATGATTTTTTTGAATCATTAGAAGAAGAAAATAACAATGATTAAAAAAATTTTAACATTATTTGTTTTGTGCTTTTTTCTACCATTTAATTCTGTTCTTTCTGACAGTAAAATTTTATCGCCTGAAGAGTATGTAACTTATATAGCACAAGATACTCTTAATGTTCTTGGAAATAATAATAAGAGTAATGATGAAAAAGTGGCCAATATTACAGATATCTTTTTATCTAATTTGGCTGTAAGAGAAATATCTTTATTTGTATTAGGGCCTTATAGAAGAAATTTAGATTCTGGTCAAAAGACTAAATATATAAATCTAATTAAAAGATTTGTATCAGAAATATATTCAATTAGATTAGCTTCTTTTCCATCTGGTGATTTGAGTATTCTTAGCTCAACTGATAATGGAAGATCAGGAATTATAGTAAAAACTTTAATTCAATTTTCAAATGAACCTAGTCCAACAAAAATTGATTGGAGACTTATTAAAAAACAAGATGGTGATTTTAAAATCTTTGATATACGTGTTGTAGGGATTTGGATGGCTCAAGAACAAAGGTCAACATTTACATCGTTTTTGAGTAAAAATAACGGAAATATTGATAAATTAATGTATAGATTGGAAGAACAATTAAATAAGTGATTATCGAGTAAATTTTTTATATTTAATTCGAGAAGGGATTTCACTTGTTTCACCTAATCTATTTCTTCTATCTATGGAATAATCTGAATAACTTCCTTCGAACCATTCAACACAACTATTACCCTCAAACGCTAGTATATGTGTACATATTCGATCTAAAAACCACCTATCATGACTAATTATCATTGCACAACCTGAAAATTTATCTAACGCATACTCTAAGGCATACAAAGTCTCTACATCTAAATCATTTGTTGGTTCATCAAGCAATAAAACATTAGCTCCAGATTTAAGAGCTTTGGCAAGGTGAATTCTGTTTCTTTCTCCTCCAGATAATTGACCTACTTTTTTTTGTTGATCAGAACCTTTAAAATTAAATGCACTGGTATAAGCGCGAGTATTAATAGTTGTTGAATTGATTTCAACAACATCATTTCCTTCTGAAATTTCTTCCCATACTGTTTTAATAGGGTCAAGAGTATCTCTTGATTGATCTACATAACTTAAATTGACTGTTTCACCTAATCTTACCGATCCAGATGTTGAATCTAATTTATTTGAAATAATATTAAAAAGCGTTGTTTTGCCTGCTCCATTAGCTCCTATAATTCCAACTATCGCTCCTTTTGGAACTTTGATAGAAAGATCCTCAAAAAGCACTTTATCTTCAATGACTTTCTTTAAATTATTTATTTCAATTACTAGATCTCCAAGCCTTGGTGCAGTTGGAATTATAATTTGAGGGTCATCTATAGATTGAATATTTTCTTTATTTAAAAGAGATTCATAGTTATTTATTCTCGCTTTTGATTTAGATTGCCTAGCTTTAGGAGAAGATGAAATCCAATTAACTTCACTCTTTAATCTTCTCAATCTTGCATTCTCATGTTTGACCTCTAATTCAATTCTTTTTTGTTTCTGAATTAACCATTTACTATAGTTTCCTTCATAAGGAATTGCCTTTCCTCTATCAAACTCAAGTATCCATTCGGTGATATTATCAAGAAAAAATCTATCGTGAGTAATTAATATAACTGTACCCTTATAATTTTTTAGGTAATTCTCTAGCCAAGAAACTGTTTCAGGGTCGAGATGATTAGTTGGTTCATCAAGTAATAGTAAGTCTGGTTCTTCAAGAAGTAATTTACAAATAGCAACTCGTCTTTTTTCACCTCCCGATAAATTATTAATATTTTTAGTCTTTTCAGGGCATCTCAAAGCATTCATAGCTTGTTCAATCTTTGAATCTAGATCCCATAAATCTTTTGCCTCTATTTCATCCTGTAATTTAGCTAAATCATCAGCAATATCTTCAGAATAGTTCATAGATAGTTCATTGTATTTTTCAATTAATGACAGTTTTTCTTTAGCCCCTTCACAAACATTTTCATAAACATTTTTTTTATTGTCTAAGTCGGGCTCTTGAGGTAAGTAACCTACTTTAATACCTTTAGCAGCAATAATTTCACCATTAAAGTTTTTATCTATACCAGATAAAATTTTGAGAAAAGTCGATTTACCGGAACCATTTATACCTACAATACCAATTTTAGCATTTGGTAAAAAAGATAAATTAATATTATCAAAAAGTGTTTTACCGCCAGACCAGGTTTTAGAAAGATTTTCTAGAGAGAAAATATATTGATAAGATGCCATCCTAATTCCTTTAGTGGTGGGCCTGGCAGGATTCGAACCTGCGACCGAACCGTTATGAGCGGTTTGCTCTAACCAACTGAGCTACAGGCCCCTATAATCTTTTATATTTTAATTATCAAGAAAGCTACGTAATTTTTTTGATCTAGTAGGATGCTTTAATTTTCTCAAAGCTTTCGCTTCTATTTGTCTTATTCTCTCTCTTGTAACTGAAAATTGCTGCCCTACTTCTTCAAGAGTATGATCGGTATTCATTCCAATACCAAACCTCATTCTTAAAACTCTCTCTTCCCTTGGTGTTAACATTGCAAGAACCTTTGTTGTAGTCTCTCTTAAATTTGCTTGTATTGCAGCATCTACAGGAAGTAAAACATTTTTATCTTCAATAAAGTCACCCAAATAGCTATCCTCTTCATCTCCGACTGGCGTCTCAAGAGATATAGGCTCTTTAGCAATTTTTAATACTTTTCTAACTTTATCAAGAGGCATTTGGAGTTTTTCAGATAATTCCTCTGGCGTAGGCTCTCTACCTATTTCATGAAGAATTTGTCTTGATGTTCTTACCAATTTATTGATTGTTTCAATCATGTGAACCGGAATTCTAATAGTTCTTGCTTGATCTGCAATAGATCTAGTAATGGCTTGCCTTATCCACCAAGTGGCATATGTTGAAAATTTATAGCCTCTTCTATATTCAAATTTATCTACTGCCTTCATTAAGCCAATATTTCCTTCTTGAATTAGGTCTAGAAACTGTAACCCTCGATTTGTATATTTTTTTGCAATAGATATTACTAATCTTAAATTAGCCTCAACCATTTCTTTTTTTGCAACAGCTGCTTCTCTCTCGCCTTTTTGAACTTTTAAGACTATTTTCCTAAATTCTTCTATCTCAAGACCAGTCTCATCTGAAAGATCATGGATATCTGAAAAAATAGATTTGATACTTTTTCTATTTTCTTTAACAAAATTTTGCCATCCATCTCTTTTTAGTCTTACAACTCGGTTTATCCAAGTAGGATCTAATTCATTACCATGATATTCTTTCAAGAAATCTTTACGATCTATCCCAGAATAATTGGCAAGCTTCCATAAAGAAATCTCTAAATCTACTAACCTTTTATTAATATCATATAAGTGATCAAGAAGTGCTTCTATTCTATTTGGATTTAAGGATAATTTCTTCATTAAATCTTTCAATTCAGAAGAATATTCATTGTAAGTATCCAGTTGACGTGAGGTTAAATCTTTCTTTTGTTTCTTAAATTCATTTCTTTTGTCTTGAAGCTTTCTAAGTTTTTTATATTTATCGGAAATAGAGTCAAAAATATTAAAAACACTAGGCTTTAGCTCAGCCTCCATAGCGGCTAGTGATAGATTATTATCATAATCATTTTCATCGTTATCAGACCCTTCAGTTTCAACCTCTTCGTTATCATCTTTTTCTTGTTTTTCATCATTTGCTTTTTCAACAACAATTTTTTTATTTTTTGCATCTGGTCCTTCATATGAAGCCTCTAAATCGATAATATCTCTCAAAAGGACCTGGCCCTCATTAAGTTCGTCTCTCCAAATAATTATGGCTTGGAATGTTAATGGACTCTCACATAACCCTTCAATCATTGCTTCTTTTCCTGCTTCAATTCTTTTAGCAATGGCTATTTCACCCTCTCTTGATAGAAGATCTACAGAACCCATCTCACGTAAATACATTCTAACTGGATCATCAGTTCTATCAGTTCTTTCAGTGGTTTTCTTTATTTTTGAAGTTACTTCAGTTGATTGTTCTTCTTCTTCATTTTCAATAACATTAATACCCATTTCAGAAAGCATAGACATAACATCTTCTATTTGCTCTGAAGAAAGGTTTTCAGTAGATGTCACTTTATTCAACTGTTCATAAGTTACAAACCCTTGTGACTTTGCAGCCTTTATCATCTTCTTTACATCTCTATTAGACATATCTAATAAAGCTGATTCAGAGCCTTGGCTTTGATTATCTGTTTTTTTACTTTTTCTTTTATTGGCCATATTTTTCAGTTATTTTTTTTGATTCAAAGTCTTTCTTCTCTAAAATACTTATCAACCTTTTTTCATTATTGTCATCTTTAACATTCTTATCAAAATTGTTGATTTCAATTTCTAAAGACTTAATATGTTGATCATCTTCAAATATTTCAATCCAAATTGATGAAATAGTTTCTATAGTGGAATTTTCATGGTTAGACCAGTATTTCTTTGAAAATTTTAATTCCTTTTTTAAAATCTTGTTATAGTTTTTACTTATAAAACTCTTAATCGTTACTAAATCAGGTGATTTTTCAGTAATAAATAAATCTAATATTTCGTTTCTTACTTGATCAAGAAGAGTATGATTTATAATAAGAGATTCAAATTCTTCAATATTACTTTCAATAATTTCTGGATAAATTAAAATCCCTGAAATTAATAATGTTTCAAGCCCGGAGGGAATTCTTTCTCCTGACCCAACCTTACTATCTTTAATTTTTATTTTATCAAGTATGTTTGATTTATTTTTTCTATTTAAAGGCACAAAATTTGACTTATTATTATAAAAAATCTTATCCAAAGACTCTTTAAAAAATAAGCCATAATGTTTTCTTATGTTTTTATCTCCTACAAGTCTTAATAAAGAGCGCAGTTCTTTCTCTAAATTTGCCTTACCTTCAGGAGTTGAAATATCTACTTTATTTAAATAATTTCTCCAAATTTGATCATTTAGTGAAGTAGAATTTTTAGCTAGCCTAAAAAAAGATTTTATTCCATTTTTTTTCACAAAATCATCGGGATCTAAATCATCATTCAGATTTATGAACCTTATATTCTTTCCTGGTTTTAAATTTGGGATAGCCAGTTCAATTATTCTCTCTGCTGCCTTTTTTCCTGCTTTATCTCCATCAAAACATATAATTGGTGAGTCGACTAAATCCCAAATTAAATTGAGTTGTCTTTCTGTCATAGCCGTACCTAATGGGGCAACAACATTTTTAAAGCCCAGAGAACATAAACTTATAGCATCCATATAACCCTCTACAACAACAAGATTATCTATTTCTTTTACTGGAGATTTTATATTTGAATAATTGTATAATAAATTACCTTTGTGAAATATTTCTGTTTCAGGAGAGTTCATATATTTAGGTTTATCATCTTCATTTATAACTCTTCCTCCAAAGCCAACAATTTTTCCATATGTATTAGTAATCGGAAATATTATTCGATCTCTATAACGATCATAGTAACTATTTGTTTTCTTTTCACTTTTAATAATTAATCCTGCAAGCAATATATCTTCATTCGATATGCCTTTATCTAAGAGATATTTATGAAGTGAAGAAAAGTTATCTTTTGCATAACCAATTTTATATTCTGAAATTACTTCCTTATTTATTCCTCTTTCATTTAGATAACCTAAAGCTCTATTATCACTTAATAGATTGTTCATAAAAAAATCATTTGCCAGTTCCATAATAGAATAAAGTTTTTTTCTACCAGAAATTTTTTTTTCTTCATCTTTGGTTAACGCTCTTAATTCGACACCAGCTTGTTCTGCTAGTTGCTCAACCGCTTGAGGAAATGAAAGCCCCTCTACATCAACAAGAAATGTAAAAATATCTCCATGCTTATTCGAAGAAAAACAGTGATAAAATTGCTTTTCATTATTTACAGTAAAGGAAGGTGTTTTTTCATTCTGAAAAGGTGATAAACCTACAAATTCTTTACCTCTTTTTTGAAGCGTTACTCTTTTTCCAACAACATCAGATATTTCTATTTTGTTTTTGATTTCATCTAGAAGGGATTTCGAAAATTTCATTACTATTTTATTCCTCAAGAATTAATTCTATCCTTAATTATTTTAGAAGCCAAACCTAAATCTAATTGTCCAGAATATTTTTTTTTGAGCTCAGACATTATTAAACCCATCCCACTAATATCTGATATATTATTTTGTGAAATTAAATCTTCAATTATTTTAATGACCTCAGCTTCTGATAGCTGTTTTGGCAAAAACTCCTCAATGATTTTAATTTCTTCTAACTCCTTTTTAAATAAATCATCTCTATTACCTTGCTTAAAAGTTTCAGCAGATTCTTTTCTTTGTTTTACCATTTTAACAAGAATCCCAATTATATCATTATCTGAAATGTCTTCAGCTTGCTTATTTATCCTTTGACTGATTTCTAAATCCTTAATAGATGCATTGATCATCCTAAGAGTTGAAACCCTCAACTGATTTTTTTCTTTCATTGATGAAATCAATTCATCTTTTAGTTTAGCTTTAAGCATTTATCACTCCAATATCTAAGTTATTAAGGATATATAATATTAAAAAAAAAATCACCATTTGATTTGTTTCTTGACTCACTCGTTTAGTATTTATAGATTTCGTCAATTTGTGTTTAAAATAATTGATTCGTTTTCAATTATCTTTTTACTGAGAAAAATTTGATGAGCCTATTTAATATTTTTATTCCTAAACCACTTTTGATAAATCCATATTTTTTTCGTTTTTTTATAAGGTCAATCGCATGGTAAATTGGATTTCAAAAAAACCAACGGGCGCGTTAGTATTGAATGATGGTACAATTTTCAAAGGTTTTGGATTTGGGGCCATTGGAAGATCTTCAGGAGAAGTTTGCTTTAATACTGCAATATCAGGCTACCAAGAAATCATGACGGACCCATCTTATTGTTCGCAAATAATTACTTTTACATTTCCTCATATAGGTAATGTAGGTCTAAATCTAGAAGATAATGAAAGCTCAGACCAACCTTATATTAGCGGTGCAATATTTCGATCCCTAATAACTGACCCTTCAAATTGGAGATCTGAAATTAATTTAGACAATTGGCTAAAGGATAATTCAATAGTTGGTATTTATGGAATCGATACAAGAGCTCTAACTAATTTAATTAGAGAAAAAGGACTTATAAATGGCACTATAGTTCATGATAATAATGGTATTGAAAAATTTGAAAATTATTTAGAAGACACTAAAATGTTTAAAGGAATAAATGAGCAAGACCTTGCCAAACTTGTAACCTGTAAAGAAAAAATCTTATGGGATGAAAAAGAAATTAATATTTATAACAGTAAGATTAATAGAAAGAAAATTAATGCTCATGTTGTTGTTTTGGATTATGGAGTGAAAAAGAACATATTAAGATGTTTATCTTCAAGATTTGAAAAAATATCATTGGTTCCTTGTACTTCACCATATAGTGATATTATTAATTTAAAGCCTGATGGAGTTTTCTTATCAAATGGTCCTGGTGATCCAAGCGCTACCGGAGAATATGCAATTCCTGTAATCAAAAAACTAATTGACTCAAATATACCAATATTTGGTATTTGTCTTGGGCATCAATTACTTGCATTAACATTAGGATTGGAAACTTATAAGATGCATCAAGGTCACCATGGCGCAAATCATCCAGTAAAAAATAATTATGACTCAAGTGTGAGTATAACATCCATGAATCACGGTTTTGCCGTCAGAAGTGATAATTTACCAGAAGATATTATAGAAACTCATACTAGTTTATTTGATGGTAGTAATTGTGGAATTGAAATGGTTAATAAACCAATTTTTTCAGTTCAACATCATCCTGAAGCATCGCCTGGACCAAATGATAGCTATTATTTATTTGATAAATTTTTAGAAAATATTGAGAAACATAAGAATGCCTAAAAGAGAGGATATCAAAAGTATATTAATTATAGGCGCTGGCCCAATTATAATTGGTCAAGCTTGCGAATTCGATTATTCAGGAACACAAGCATGTAAAGCTCTTAAGAAAGAAGGTTATAGAATCATTCTAGTTAATTCCAATCCTGCAACTATTATGACAGATCCGGAGGTTGCTGACGCAACCTATATCGAGCCTATTACTAGCGAAATTATTGAAAAAATAATATTAAAGGAAAAACCAGATGCTTTATTGCCGACAATGGGGGGTCAAACAGCCTTAAATGTATCTCTAGAAATTGCAAGTTCAGGTTTTCTTGAAAAAAATAATGTTGAATTAATTGGTGCAAATAAAGAAGCAATTTCAAAAGCTGAAAATAGAGAAGAATTTAGAGTGGCAATGAATTCTATTGGGCTGGAAACACCTAAATCCTTTATTGCTCATACACTTGAAGAAGCTAATGATAAAATTAATAGTATTGGGTTACCTGCAATAATAAGGCCTTCTTTTACACTTGGTGGAACAGGAGGTGGGATAGCTTATAATGCTGAAGAATTTAATCAAATTGTTGGTGATGGATTAAAAAACTCACCTAACAGTGAAGTTCTAGTTGAAGAGTCAGTTATAGGATGGAAAGAATTTGAAATGGAAGTTGTTAGAGATAAATCTGACAACTGCATAATAATTTGTTCAATTGAAAATATTGATCCCATGGGCGTTCATACTGGTGACTCAATAACAGTTGCACCAGCATTGACGTTAACAGACAGGGAATATCAAGAGCTTAGAAATGCATCAATAAAAACCTTAAGAGAAATAGGAGTAGATACCGGCGGTTCTAATGTTCAATTTGCTGTTAATCCAAAAGATGGAAGAATTGTTATAATTGAAATGAACCCAAGAGTTTCTAGATCATCTGCCCTTGCCTCAAAAGCTACAGGTTTTCCAATAGCTAAGATAGCAGCGCTATTAGCAGTTGGTTATAGCCTTGATGAATTGGTTAACGATATTACAACGACAACACCTGCCTCATTTGAACCTACAATTGATTATGTTGTTACAAAAATACCCAGATTTGCTTTTGAAAAATTTCCAGGATCAGAATCCACATTAACTACATCAATGAAATCAGTTGGTGAGGCAATGTCTATAGGTGGAAATTTTCAAGAATCTATACAAAAAGGATTAAGGTCTCTTGAGAACGACCTTGAGGGTTTTAATGAGTTATCCGAAAATGGATTCACAAAAGAAGAGATAAAAAAGAACCTTAAAATTGCTTGCCCTGAGAGATTATTATATATCGCAGAAGCATTTAGATCTGGGCTTACAGTTGAAGAAATAAATTCGATTACCTTTTATGATCCATGGTTTTTAAGGCAAATAGAAGAAATTATTCTTTGGGAAAATCTTATTCAAAAAGACGGATTACCAAAAGATAAAGAGAATTTTAAATTAATTAAATCAATGGGTTTTTCTGACTCGCGTCTAGCCAAATTAATTGATGATGAAGAGTCAATTGTTAGAAATGAAAGAATTAAATTAGGTTTAAGACCTGTTTATAAAAAGGTTGATACATGCGCTGCAGAATTTGAAACAAAAACAGATTATATGTATTCAACATATGTGGGAGATATTTATAATGAAAATGAATACTGTGAGTCTTTTCCAACTAAAAATAAAAAGGTAATTATCCTTGGTGGAGGACCAAATAGAATTGGGCAAGGAATAGAATTTGATTATTGCTGCTGTCATGCCTCATTCGCTCTTGCAGAATTAAAAATTGAAAGCATAATGATTAATTGCAACCCTGAAACTGTATCAACTGATTATGATACATCTGATCGATTATATTTTGAGCCTTTAACCCTTGAAGATGTTTCAGAGATAATAAACATTGAATCTAAAAAAGGTGATCTTCTTGGCGCAATAGTTCAATTTGGTGGGCAAACTCCTTTAAAACTCTCTAAAGATTTTGAAGTTAATAATATTCCAATAAAAATATTAGGAACTGATCAAGATGCTATTGATTTAGCAGAAGATAGAGATCGTTTTAAAAATCTAATGGAGGAACTTCAAATAAAACAACCAAATAATGGCATTGCTAAATCGGCAGATGAGGCAATAAATATTGCAAATGAAGTTGGTTATCCGGTTGTAATAAGACCGTCGTATGTTCTTGGAGGGAGAGCTATGGAAATAGTTCATTCTGAAGATCAGCTTAAAAAATATATAAATGAGGCTGTAATAGTGTCTGGATCGAGCCCAGTTCTAATAGATTCTTATTTACGAGATGCAATTGAAGTTGATATTGATACTCTATCAGATGGTAAAGATTTCTATATTGCTGGGATTTTAGAACATATTGAAGAAGCTGGTGTTCATTCAGGAGACTCTGCATGCTCTATGCCACCATTCTCATTAAATGAAGGAATTATCGCTGAATTGAAAAGAAATGTTATAAAAATTGCAAAGGCAATGAACGTAAAAGGTCTAATGAATGCCCAGTTTGCAATTAAAGATAATGACATTTTTATCCTTGAAGTTAATCCAAGAGCAAGTAGAACCGTTCCCTTTGTTGCAAAAGTCTCTGGGAATCCAATAGCTAAAATTGCTACAAAAATTATGGCTGGTACTCAATTGAAAGATCTCGATTACGAGGATAAGAAATTAGAGCATATTGCTGTTAAAGAGGCAGTTTTTCCATTTAAAAGATTTCCTGGAGTGGATACTATTTTAGGTCCTGAAATGAGATCAACTGGCGAAGTTATGGGAATAGATAAAGAATTTGGTATTGCATTTGCAAAAAGTCAGATAGCGGGAGGAACCAATGTTCCAATTGAAGGAATTGTATTTGTTTCAGTAAAAGATACTGATAAAGAAAAAATTTATAAACCAGTTAAAGAGCTAGAAGATATAGGTTTTTCAATCTTGGCTACTGGCGGTACATGTGATTTTTTAGAGGAAAAAGGAATAAATACAAAAAGAATAAATAAAGTACTTCAGGGAAGCCCTCATATTGTTGATGAAATCACAAAAAATAATATTGCACTTGTATTTAATACAACAGAAACACCTCAAGCAATCAAAGACTCTAAATCAATAAGACGATCCTCTCTTGAAAATAGCGTACCTTATTATACAACCGTTTCTGGAGCTATTGCTGCAGTTTCAGGGATAAAGGCTATTAAGGACGGTCAAATGGATGTTAATACAATCCAATCATATAAAAAGTAAGGTTTGAATAATTTTTTTCTTTAAAGCATAATAAGTAAAGAGAATTATTATGGAAAAAATACCAATAACAAGCGATGGAAAATTAAAGGTGGAAGATGAACTCAAAAATCTTAAAACTATCGAACGACCAAGAATTATTAATTCTATTGCAGAAGCGAGAGCTCATGGAGATTTATCAGAAAATGCTGAATATCATGCTGCAAAAGAAGAGCAAGCACATAATGAAACGAGGATAATGGAACTTGAAAATTTACTAAGTAAAGCAGAAGTAATAGATCCGAGTAAATTAACTGGTAAAGACATAAAGTTTGGGGCAAAAGTCTTATTAATTGATCTTGATACTGACGAGGAAGCAAATTACCAGATAGTGGGAGATATAGAGTCTGATTTTAAGGAAAAAAAGATTTCTATTTCTTCCCCAATAGCAAAAGCACTTATTGGAAAATCTGTTGGTGATGAAGTAGATGTAAATACTCCAGGTGGAGGCAAATCTTATGAAATTATAAAAGTTTCATACAACTAAGAAGAGGAAATAAACTTTTCCAAATCAATAAATGAATTATTACCAATATTGTTTTTATTGGCTTCACCTGCATTAATTTCTAAAACTGCCAAAATCTTACCCTTTGATTTTATCCTTTTCAAACTTTTTGGTTTAGAATTTTTATAAATCTTATTAATACTACCATTCTTGTTTATAAAAATAATATCTAAAGGAATAAATGTATTTTTCATCCAAAATGAGGTCTTTTTTTCATTATCAAATAAAAAAAGCATCCCTTCATTCTTTTTAAGCTCTAATCTGTACATGAGGCCTTTTACTTGCTCCTCATTAGTTTTTGCTACCTCAACACGATAATGAATTGGCTTTCCGATATCATTAATAATTTCAAGATTATTAATATAAGACTCTGCAAATATGCTATTGTTGTATAAAAAGAAAAATAAAAGAAAAATTTTAATGAACATATTATCTATTTATTTAGTAAAAAAAATTATAAGGCAAGGAATATGAATAAAGGAATATTTGATTTATCAGAAAAAGTCGCATTAATTACAGGCGGAAATGGTGGAATAGGACTTGGAATGGCTGAGGGATTAGCTGAATGTGGCGCAAAGATAGCAATCTGGGGAAGAAATAAAGAAAAGAACGAAGAATCCAAAAATTTATTATCTAAATATAACATCAAAGTTAATACCTACGAAGTTGATGTATCACAAGAAAAAGAGGTAATAGATAATATTAAATCTGTTCTGAATGATTTTGGAAGAATAGACTCAGTCTTTGCTAATGCAGGCATGAATGTCTTTGGAGGATCTTTTGAAGAGATGAATACTGATGCTTATAGAAAAGTATTATCCGTAAATTTAGATGGAGTTTTTTTTACTTTAAGAGAAACAACAAAACACATGGTTGAAAGGGCTAAAAATGGAGATATTGGTGGCTCTGTAATAGGTGTAGCAAGTTTAGCAGGTATAGAAGGGGCAGCTAAAACTCAACCTTATTCAGCATCTAAAGGTGGAGTTATCTCAATGATTAAAGGAATTGCAGTTGAGCATGCAAGATATGGAATAAGGGCAAATACAATTCTACCAGGGTGGATTGCTACTGACATGACAGCAATAAATCAAAATAATCAAAAATTCACTGATAAAGTAATAAGTAGAGTACCAATGAGAAGATGGGGAGAGCCTAAGGATTTCTCTGGAATTGCAGCATATTTAGCCTCTGATGCTTCAGCTTATCATTCAGGTGATATGTTTATTGTTGATGGCGGTTACGCTATTTTCTAATTATATTAAGTGAATCTTCTATATCATTAATTAATAATTCTTCATCAGCTTTTATATCTAAATCTACTACATTTGATTTTGCAAATAGCCTAGCTTTAAAAGAACCTTCTTTAGCCCCTAAAAGCCTTACAATATCTTTTTCAGTAGTGATTATATCAGCATTATTTTCTTTAGATTTTATTAATATTTTTTTGGCAAGACTTTCATTGATCTCTTGATGATCCTTAAGAATAAAAGAGCTAGTAACTTTATTATTCTTCATTATTGAAGATACTAATTTATCAGGATCAGCTATACCAGTGAAAACAATAACATTTTCAGATAAACCTTCATTAATTTTAGTTAAATACTCTGCATCTATAATTTTACTAAAATACTTATGAACATATAAAATTGAATGATGATCTTGTTTTGAATTTATTAACTTAATTACCATATTCACCTTTTCTCTGCCATTTCTAATTGACTCTCTCAAAGGACCAAAAGGAAAAATTAGTTTGTTACCAATTCCTTTATTTGATGAAACAACAATTAGATTATAGTCTTTAATTAAACTTGGATTTTGAAAGCCATCATCAAGTATAATTAAATCAACATCAAGTTTTTCAATATATTTGCAACCTTCGACTCTGCTTTTTGAAACTATGGTTAAACCATCTTTGGCATGCAATAAGGCTTCATCACCAACTTCAGATGATAAATGAGTATTGATATCAACAATTATAGGGCCTTTAAATTTACCTTTATATCCTCTAAGAAGAACTGCGCAATCATAACCTTTTTTTGTCAGAACCTCTCTAAGATATCTTACCATGGGTGTTTTACCAGAACCTCCGAGAGTAAAATTACCGACACATATTACCTTTAATCTTGATTGATATTTTTTTATGAAGAAGTTTTTTATTAAAATTAAAAAATCAAAAAAGAAATTAATAAATAACATAAAATTAGGAGTTTTCTTCCACCAAAACTTAATATCCATTATTTTATATCCTTTATTATATTGAAAATATCTTCTGATGCCCCGCCAAATTGATTTACACATCTCTCAGCTTTTTTCCCCATATCAATTAAACTTTTTTTATCTTTAAATAATTTTATAAAGTTTTCTTCGGTAAAATTAACTGCACCTTCAGCCTTTAAAAGATTTTTGTAATCATCTTCAAAATTATAAAAATTTGGCCCAGTAAATACGGGAATAGAAAATTTAGCCGGCTCAAAAGGGTTGTGACCTCCATAATTTTTAAATGCACCGCCTAGAATAACAGAATCTGCTATAGTATAGAGCTCGCCAAGTTCGCCAATCTTATCATAAATTATAAACTCTGTTTCACCTGAAACCTCTTCATTCTTAGAGAGAAATTTTATATTTTTATTAAGAAAGCCTTTTTTTAAAGCCATATTAGAAATTGATTGAGCTCTTTCTGGGTGCCTCGGTGCTATAATTAAGATCAAGTCTGTAATTTCGAGCTTCAATCTATTAAATAACGAAAATATAATTTCTTCTTCACCATCATGTGTTGAAACAGCTAAAATTATATTTTTATCAAAGATAGATTTTTTTAGATTCTCTAATTTATTATTATTTACCCGCAATATATCAGCATCATGTTTTATATTTCCAAAAAATTGAATATTTTCATAGCCCAATTTTTTAAAAAAATTATAAGTTTTCTTGTTTTGAGGAATAATAAATTTAAAAGAATCTAATAAATAAATTAAAGATTTTTTTGCATAACCCCAATATTGAAATGATTTATCGGAAAATCTTGCATTTATAAGAAGTAAGGGAATGTTTCTATTTTTACATTCCAATATAAAATTTGGCCATATTTCTGACTCAACAAAAATTGCCAATTGAATATTTAAATTATTAAAAAAACGTTTTGTATATTTTGGTACATCATAAGGTATGTATTGATGTTCAACACTATCAGGAAATATTTTTTTAAATAATTTTGCTGAACTTACTGTAGTGGTGGTTACTAAAATATCATAATTTTCATTTAATAATTTTTTAACTAATGGTTGTATTGATAGTAATTCACCGACGCTAGCTGCATGAAATAAAATATAATTATTTGATTTTTTATTAATATCGACTATGCCAAACCTTTCTTTCTTTCTAATCCATTCTTCTTTTTTTTTCATGGCTCTAGTAATAAAAATAATCCATGTAAATAAATTTAAACAATGAGTAAAAGCTTTGTAAATTATTATCAAAAAAGGTTTAGACATATCTAAACTAACTCCTTTGCCTGAGTTGTAACTATACTTAGACTTTCTTGAAGCAATAATCTTTTATTTTCAATATCATCTTTAGAAGAATTTTTATCTACATAAATAGGATCTCCAAAAACTAAAGAGCCTGATCCAAATGGGTAATTTAGAGTAAAATTATCCCAACTATCAAATTCAAATCTTCTAGATGTCGTTGCTGCAACAGGGATAATTGGACAGCCAGATAGTTTTGCTAAAATTATAGATCCGTTACCAGCTATCTTTCCTGGACCTGGGGGTTGGTCAGCAGTAAAAGCTACAGATTGACCATTTTTAAGAGCCTTCAGCATTACTCGTAGAGCTACTGTCCCGCCTTTCTCTTTTAACCCAAGCTTATCCGGATTTCCAGCTCCTCTTATTAAATTAATTCCTAGATTATTTAATGTTTTTGCAATTAATTCCCCATCTCCATGACGAGAAACTAGAGCATTTAATTTTTGAGAACTATGAGACCAACTATTTGGTAACATTAGGCTCTGACCATGCCAATGCATCCATATAAAAGTTTTATTTTCTGACCAGAGTTCTTTTACTTTACTATCATTTACTCTGGTCCATTTATTTGTCTGATAAACAAACTTTATGTATTTTGAAAAAATAAAGGGAAGTAATTTTTTAAGAATATTCTTTATCACTCCCGCTCTCCGGAAATTGCATTTCAAATAGGGTTCTATACAAACCATTTACTTTAATTAATTCATCATGATTACCTTTTTCGATAATTTTACCTTTATCAAAAACATAAATCATGTCTGCATTTTTAATAGTTGATAATCTATGAGCAATTATTAAAGCACTTTTTTCTTTCAATAAAGCTTCGAGTGCAATTTGAACTTTTGATTCTGCTTCACTATCTAAAGAAGATGTAGCTTCATCAAGCAATAAAATAGGTGAATTCTTTATCATTGCTCGAGCAATGGCAATTCTTTGTTTTTGACCGCCGGAAAGTTTCAAACCTGATTCTCCAGCTGAAGTTTCATAACCATTAGGTAACTCTTTAACAAAATCATCTACTAATGCTTCTTTGCAGGCTGTAATAAATGTATCCTCATTAATATCAGATGAACCAAACAAAATATTTTCTCTTATCGATGCGTCAAAAATTAAAGAATCCTGAGACACTAAAGCCGAGCTCTCTCTTACCATAGATAAGGAAAGATCCTTAATATCAATATTATCAATTTTGATAACACCATTTGTTGGATCGTAAAAACGAGGAACTAGATTTAAAAGTGTAGTTTTACCGGCTCCCGAAGGACCAACTAATGCAACTGTTTGTCCTGGATTCACAATAAATGAAATATTATCAATTGCTAAATCATCAGAATTATCAAAATATGAGAAAGATACATTTTCAAATTCAATCAAACCTTTTGGATTAGCAATAGTTTTTTGATTAATAGGCTCTATTATCTTTGGCTTGTTATCAATAATTGGGAACAGTCTATGAGATGCAGCTACACCTTCCTGAAGCATTGCTTGTAAGTTAGCGACTGCCTTTAATGGATCGTAAAGTAAACCAGCAGCAGTAGTAAATGCCATAAAGCTTCCTACGCTCATATCAGAATTTATTGACTTTCTTCCAGCATAATAAATTATCCCGGCTATCGCAAACCCAGTCACAATCTCCATTATTGGAGCTGAAGCAGATCTTGCTCTTACCCCCCTCATTGATAATGAGACAACCCTTCTTATGGTTTCATTTGCTTTATTTAGATAAAAATTTTCTTTACGATATGCCTTTATTATTCTCATTCCTTTCAATGTTTCAGATACTAAGGATGAAAGTGTTCCAATTTCTTCTAAGCTATCACGAACAGCTTTTCGTAATTTTTTTCCTAAGTACCTTAAACCAAATGCAGCAGGAGGAAGGACTACAAGAAATATCATAGCAAGTTTAAAATCTACCCAGAGTAAATAACCTACTAAACCTAGAACCATTAGAATATTTCTTGATAAATTTACTACAACTGAGGACATAGTTTCTCTTAATTTTGTTGAGTCAGCGGTAAAATTAGATATGAATCTGGCAGAATGTATTGAATTAATATACGAAATATCTGATTTTAATAGAGACAGATATAAATCATTTTGAAGTGATCCAACAATTTTTTGTCCTATCAAATTAATTGAAACATTAGCCCCAAAAGTACCCAATGCTCTAATAAACATTATCAAGACAGCTACACTAGGAAGAATAACCAACATATTTTCATTTTTATCTATAAAAATATCATCTATTACTCTTCTAATTAACTCTGGTAAGGCAGGTGTGCTTAGAGCAACAACTGCATTACAAATCAACGCAACTGTTAAATACCCTGTTAAACCAAATGCGTAACTCCTCCAAATTCTTCTTATAGTTTCAATAGATCCTATTTCATTTAAATTGTTATTCATTATTATTCGTTTAATCTCTTTATTAAAAATAACATCTTAAGATATATTATTATAAATTAAATTATACCCATAAAATTTTTTTGGTAAAAACGGGAGTAGATAAACATGTTAGAAGGAAAGAAAATCATAGTTACCGGTTCAGCCAGTGGAATGGGTGAAGCCACTTTGAAAGCATATGTTAAAGCGGGCGCAAATGTCATAGGAATGGATATTTCAGATAAAAAAGGTAAAGACATATCTATAAATGCTAATAGTCACGGTCCTGGAACATGCTCATTTATTTGTATTGATGTTTCAGATAAGGATAGTGTGAAAAATGCATTTGATCTCGCATTGGACGAATTAAAAAATCTTGATGTTCTTGCTCACCCTGCTGCTATTCAAGGTCCAGCAGATGCCACTTCTGTTAAAGTTGAAGATTGGGACGATATGTTTGCAGTTAATGTAAGAGGAACAATGTTAACGAATCAAAATGCATTCAAATATATGAAAAAGAATGGGTCAGGATCTATAATAAATTTTGGATCAATATCTGGATTGAGACCGGAACCTTCTGCTTCATCCTACTCAGCTGCAAAAGGTGCCGTACACTCTTGGACAAGAACAGCTGCTGGAACATGGGGAAAGCATAATGTAAGAGTTAACGCAATATTACCTGCAATTGCTACGCCAATGTATTATGCGGCAAGAGAACGCTCAACTAAGGAAGAAAACATTGTTGCGCATTGGAGAAATTCTGCTCCTATTTCTCTAGGTCAAGAATATGGAGACCCCGATAATGATTTGGCGCCAGTTATGGTTTTTTTTGCTTCAGATGCTTCAAAATTTATAACTGGCCAATTAATTCCTGTTGATGGGGGACAAACAGCTGGTTTATAAAAAAATAAAAATTCAAATTGTTTTAACATGATCATTGCATATTTTAATTATTAGGAATAATTTGGGTTCAAAGAATTTATTTTAAGCATGCCAATAAAACTATCACATAATATAGAAAATATTCCACCTTCAGCGACAATGCTAATGACTCAACTGGCTAGAGATTTAAAAGCTGAAGGTAAAAATATAATAAGCATGAGTGCTGGAGAACCTGATTTTGATACACCCCAAAATATTAAAGAAGCGGCTATAGATGCTATTAATAGAGGTGAAACTAAATATACAGCAGTTGACGGAATTGATGAGTTAAAACAAGCAGTAATAGATAAATTTAAAAATGATAATAATCTAGATTATCAAAAGGATAATATTTCTGTTGCCCCAGGGGGAAAATCAATAATTTTTAATTCAATTTTGTCGACAATAAATCCAGGAGATGAAGTCATTATTCCTGCTCCATATTGGGTTAGCTATCCTGATATTGTAAAACTTGCTGGAGGTGATCCAGTAATAATAAAAACATCACCAGATAACAATTTTAAAATATCTCCTGATGATCTTGAAAAAAATATAACTGAAAAAACCAAATGGCTTTTTATTAACTCACCATCAAATCCGACTGGACAAGTTTATTCTAAAGATGAACTTATTAACTTAGCTAAAATTATTAAGAAACATAAAAATTTATATATTTTATCAGATGATATTTATGAATACATTCGATACCAAAATAATGAAAGCTTTTATACCATCGCTGAGCTAGATGAAGAGATTTTCTCTAGAACACTAACAATGAACGGTGTTTCAAAAGCTTATTCAATGACGGGATGGCGTATTGGTTATTGTGGAGGTCCAATTGAAATTATTAATGCAATGAGAAAATTAATGGGCCAATCTACATCTAATCCATCTTCGATATCTCAATGGGCAACCGTAGAGGCATTAAATAGCTCAAAAGACTTTCTTAATCTATGGATAGAGTCTTTTAAAGAAAGAAGAGATTTTATAGTTAATTATTTGAATCAATGCAATGGTATAAGCTGCTTAAATCCTGAAGGGGCTTTTTATGTTTACCCTTCATGTGAAGGTCTTATCGGAAAGAAATATAAGGGTAAAATAATTTCAAATGACAAAGATTTCGCGATGATTTTACTTAAAGAAAAATTAGTTAGCGTTGTACATGGTGAGGCCTTCGGTTTATCGCCATTCTTCAGAATTTCATACGCAACTTCTATGGATAATATAAAATTAGCTTGTGATAGAATTGGTGAATTTTGTGATGAAGTAACATCATAATGGAATCAAAGAAAATTAACTCCGATAGAAAAGAGCTATGGGAAAATCCCTCTCTGGGTCGAAATATTAATGAAAAAATTAACCCCTTTAAGATTGATACAGAATTCTCTCCATCAGGTGATCAGCCTGAAGCAATAAAGTCACTGGTAAAAGGTATAAAAGATAATGAGAGATCACAAGTTCTTCTAGGTGTAACTGGCTCTGGAAAAACATTCACTATGGCTCAGATTATCGAAAAAAGTCAGAAACCAGCTTTAATTTTAGCCCCAAACAAAACATTAGCTGCGCAACTTTATGGTGAATTTAAAGATTTTTTTCCTGATAATGCAGTTGAATATTTTGTTTCTTATTATGATTATTATCAACCTGAAGCATATGTGCCCAGAACAGACACATACATCGAAAAAGATGCATCAATAAACGAACAAATTGACAGGCTAAGGCATTCAGCCACAAGATCTCTTTTAGAAAGAGGAGATGTAATAATCGTTGCTTCTGTATCATGTATTTATGGAATAGGGTCAGTAGAAACTTATTCAAATATGACTATTAGTATTTCAAACGATGAAAAAATTGAAAGACAAACTATTCTTAAAAAACTAGTCGAACTTCAGTACATTAGAAATGATACAAACTTTACAAGAGGGACATTTAGAGTCAGAGGAGATTTAATTGAGATTTGGCCAGCTCATTTAGAGGATATTGTTTGGAGAATATCATTATGGGGAAACGAGGTTGAAAGCATAGGAGAATATGATCCTTTAACAGGAAAGAAGGAGAAAGGTCTTGAAAATATTAAAATATATGCAAACTCGCATTATGTTACCCCCCGCCCAACAATCAACCAAGCAATAAAAAAAATTAAGAAGGATCTTATTATAAGACTTAAGGAGCTCGAAAACTCAAATAGATTATTAGAAATGCAAAGACTTGAACAAAGAACAAATTTTGATCTTGAAATGATGGAAGTTACAGGAATATGCGCAGGAATTGAAAATTATTCTAGATATTTAACAGGTAGGAAGCCTGGTGAACCACCTCCAACACTATTTGAATATTTACCCAGTGAGGCCTTGGTTTTTATAGATGAAAGTCATGTAACTGTCCCTCAATTAGGCGGTATGTATCGAGGAGATTTCAGTAGAAAATCTACATTAGCAGAACATGGATTTCGATTACCCTCATGTATAGATAACAGGCCACTAAAATTTGAAGAATGGGATTCCATGAGACCTCTAAGTGTATTTGTTTCAGCTACACCAGGAGATTGGGAGATTAATGAAACAAATGGGTTATTTGTTGAACAAATCATTCGTCCGACTGGTCTTATTGATCCGCTTTGTGAAGTAAGACCGGCAAAAAGCCAAGTTGATGATCTTGTATATGAATGTAAGGAAATAACTAAAAAAAACCAAAGAGTCCTTGTAACTGTCTTAACAAAGAAGATGGCCGAGGATTTAACTGAATATATGAATGAGCAAGGAATTAAAGTTAGGTATCTTCATTCAGATATTGATACTTTAGAAAGAATTGAAATTTTAAAAGATCTTAGAACTGGATTATTTGATGTCTTAGTTGGCATCAACCTTCTTAGAGAAGGTTTGGATATACCTGAGTGTTCACTTGTTGCTATTTTAGATGCTGATAAAGAAGGTTTTTTAAGATCAGAAACATCTTTAGTTCAAACTATTGGAAGAGCTGCTAGAAATGTGGATGGAAAAGTTATCTTATATGCTGACAAAATTACAGGTTCCATGGATAGAGCTATAGGAGAAACAGATAGAAGAAGAGAAAAACAAAAAGAATATAATAAGAAAAATGGAATAACACCTGAAAGTATTAAGAAAAACATTAAAGATATTCTTGGTAGCATTTACGAAAGAGATCATCTTGAAATAGATGCTCCAGAATTTTTTGAGAATGGAGTTTTGTTCGGAGATAATTTTGAAAAACATTTAAAAGACCTTAATAAGAAAATGCTAAAATTTGCTGAAGATTTGGATTTTGAGAATGCAGCAAAGATTAGAGATGAAATACGAAGACTTGAGGAAACAAGCCTTAAATATGCAGATGATCCCATGTTTAAACAAAAAAAATTAAGAAAAACAGGAAAAGATAAGAAATGAAAAATGAATATGTATTAGTAACGGGGGCAGGAAAAAGAGTAGGCTCTTCCATCTGTAAATTTTTAGCACTTCAGGGCTATCATGTTATTATTCATTACAATAACAGTAAGTTAGAGGCTGAAAAAACTCTCAAAGAAATTGTAAAAATCAATGGAAAAGTAAATTTAATTAAAGCAGATCTATCTTCAACAAGTCAGGTTAGAAAATTAATTCCAAGGATTAACAAAAAATATGGTCGATTATCAGTGTTAATTAATAATGCATCAATTTTTGAAAAAGATGATATCAAGTCTATTACGCCTGAATTATGGGATAAACATATAGATATAAATCTTAAGGCTCCTTTATTTTTATCAAAAGATTTTGCAAACCAGCTTTCAAAAAGAAAAGGTGGAATTATAATAAACTTTCTTGACCAAAGCGTATTAACATATAGACCTAACTTTATCTCATATTCTGTCTCAAAAAATTCATTATGGTATCTTACAAAATCATTAGCTCAAGCATTAAGCCCACATATTAGAGTATGCGCTATTGGACCAGGACCAACATTGCAGGGAAAAAGACAAACAAAAAAAGACTTTGAAACTCAAAAAAAAGTCACACCACTTGGAGTTGGTCCTGATTTAGAGGAAATTAATAATGCAATTAATTTTATTATCAAAAATAATTCTTTTACCGGACAGATGATAGTTCTTGATGGTGGAGAGCACCTTAAATGGGAAGAACCAAAGGATAAAAAATTCATTGAATAGTAAAAATAAGTTGAATCAGTAACTTAAGAATAATATCTAAGAAACCTTAATTTGTTCACAGTATGGTTTTTTTAATATTAATTACTCTTTTCTGAATTAAAAATTAGTATAGTGTAATTAAATTATAATTTAATATAATAAATTCAGATACTTATTGGATATGATAAATTGGTAACTATATATTATGTATAATTTTTATAATTTTATTTTTATAAAACATTACTTTTCAACAAAGTTATCCACAGGTTTAAAATAGAATTTTTTTGTAATAAAATTATATAATTTAATTTTTAGAATATAATAAAATGAAAACTGGCAAAGAAATAATAAAAGATACAGTAAGAACTATTCCGAATAAGCCCGGGGTATATCGAATGCTGGATAAAAATAAAGATATTATCTATGTGGGAAAGGCAAAAAATTTATCTAAAAGAGTGAAAAGCTACGCAAGTAAAAACATCGAAAACAAGCGTATAGAAAAAATGGTGAATTTAATTAATGAGGTTGAGTTTACAACAACAGATAGTGAGGAAAATGCTCTTCTACTAGAAGTAAATTTAATTAAACTACATAAACCAAAATACAATATATTAATGAGGGATGATAAATCCTTTCCATATATTTTCATTTCAACCGATCATGATTTTCCACGCCTTGAAAAGCATCGAGGTGCAAGAAAAAGACCTGGACATTACTATGGCCCCTTTCCTAATGCGAATGCGATAAATAGGACGATAAAAACTATTCAGAAAGCATTTCTATTACGCACTTGCAGCGATAAAGAGGTAGAAGCTGGAAATAAACCATGCTTTAATTATCATCTTAAACGTTGTAGCGGTCCCTGTGGTGGAAAAATTAGCAAAGAAGAATATGATAAGCTTGTTAATGATGTA
This sequence comes from uncultured PS1 clade bacterium, assembly GCA_902608415.1. Taxonomy (GTDB): domain Bacteria; phylum Pseudomonadota; class Alphaproteobacteria; order MED-G09; family MED-G09; genus AG-430-B22. Next base: position 8,841 of record CACLNZ010000001.1, on the reverse strand, counting down.
AAAAAAATTTTCAGAGGTGATGCTAAGCAAATAAAGTCAAAATTTGCAAAAAAAATGGGGGCGGCATCTAAAAATAAAAAATATGAAGAAGCGGCCTATTATCGTGATAGAATTAAGTCACTTTCAAATTTAACGAACTCATTTAGCATAAATCCGAAAAATTTAGTTGATGCAGATGTATTTTCTATTTCTAAAAATGAAAAATACGCATGTATACAGGTCTTCTTTTTTCGATCAAGAAAAAATCTAGGGAATAAACCTTTTTTCATTAATAATATTAAAGGCTTAAATGAATTAGAAATATTAGAGTCATTTATACCTCAATTTTATAACAACCGACCGTCTCCAAAATTAATCCTTACAAGCAATAGAATTAACGAAAAAGAGATAATTCAAAATCTTTTAGCCTCACAAAATAAAATAAAAGTTAAAATACAGAATCCTTCGAGGGGAGAAAAAAAGGAAATTATTGAGCACGCAATTGAAAATTCTAAAGATGCCTTAAAGAAATATACAATAGATATGTTGAGTAAAAAAATAAACCTACAGAATCTTCAAAAAACACTTCAACTAAATGAAATCCCCCAAAGAATTGAAGTTTTTGATAACAGCCATATACAGGGTGCTTTTTCTACAGGAGCTATGATTGTATCTGGAGTTGAAGGATTCATAAAAAATCAGTACAGAAAGTTTAATATTAAAGAAGCAAAAACTAATGATGATTTTGGTATGATGTACGAAGTATTGCATAGACGGCTTTTAAGACTTAAAAATAAAGCTAAAAATGATGAAGATTTTCCTGATCTAATTATTATTGATGGCGGCAGAGGTCAATTATCTATGGTGGAAAAAGCCATGAAAAAAACAAATATTAATAATATTGAAATCATTAGTATTTCAAAAGGTGAAAACCGTAATAATGGAAACGAGATTATTCATACCTTAAGTAAGAAAAGCATTATTTTAAGAAAATCAGATCCTTCATTATTTTATCTTCAACGACTTAGAGATGAAGCTCATAGATTTGCCATTGGCTCACATAGACAAAAAAGAGATAAAAACATTCACTTTAACCCCTTGGATGAAATACCTGGCATTGGGTCAAAAAGAAAAAAAGACTTATTGAATGCTTTTGGTTCAGCTAAAGGAGTAAGTAAAGCAAAAATTAGAGAACTAAGTGAAGTTGATGGTATTTCAAAAAATTTAGCTCAAAATATTTATAACTGGTTTAATGAATTAAATTAAACTAATAGTAATTATGGCAAATATTTTGACATTTTTAAGAATTATTATTTCTTTAATTATACCTATAGGGTTTTGGTTAATAACTAATTTCGTTTCAAGCTATAATGAAGAGAAATTTTTTCTGTTATTGTTAATTTTATTTGTTACAGCCTCAATTTCAGATTTCTTTGATGGATTTATTGCTAGAAAGTACAATCAAGAAAGCATTACTGGAAAAATACTAGATCCTATAGCAGATAAGCTTCTAGTAATAATATCACTTATTATTTTAATAATATCATTCTCTGAAAATCCAATAATCTTTTTCTCATCAATTGTAATCATTTTCAGAGAAATATTAATATCTGGATTGAGAGAAGTTACTAAATCAAGCGGCCTAACATTAAGTGTTACTAAATTATCAAAATGGAAAACTGCAGCACAATTAGTTTCAATTATTTTATTATTTTTAAATATTTCAACCTATAATAATTCATACGAAGAATTGATATTTCCTCAGTGGATTTATACATTTTCATATTTAATTGGTAATTTACTGATTCTGATTGCTTCTTTGCTTTCTATCCTTTCAGCCTATGAGTATGCAAAGGTAACCAGGAATTTCATGAAAGAAAAGGATAGAATATGAGAGTACTCTATTTTGCTAAAGTTAGAGAAATTATTGGTTTATCTGAAGAAAATATAGATTTACCTTCAAATGTACAAACTGTTGAAGATTTTTTGGATCATCTTATTTTAAAAGACAATAAATATGATCTAGCTTTAAGTAATAAAGAAACAATTCATATTGCTTGTGATGAAAATCATGTTGATAAAGATTTCATTTTAAATAACACCAAAGAAATAGCTATATTCCCACCAGTTACAGGCGGATAATGATTAAAGTTCAAATACAAAAGAGGGAATTCGATCCTCAGAAGATTCTTAAGAATGCAGAAAAAGACAAGAGATATGGCGCTTTAGTTTCTTTTATCGGTTCAGTAAGAGAGGAAACGAATAACGGTAAGATAAAAAAGCTTTTTATAGAGCATTATAAAAATATGGCTGAAAAAATTATCTATAAAACTGCTTTAAATGCTAAAAAAAAATGGAATCTTGATTATTGTTATATAATACATAGATATGGAACATTAAAGGCTGGTGAGTCGATAGTAATGGTAATAACATGTTCAAAACATAGAAAAGAATCATATGCTGCCAACCAATATATAATTGATTGGCTAAAAATTAATGCACCATTTTGGAAAAAAGAAATTTTTAAAAATGAGTCAAAATGGGTTGAGCAAACTCTTTAATCGCCCTTCCAATTATTAACTAAATTGATATAAGACTTGGATAATATTTTTATTTCTTCTCCTACTCTAAATTTAAAATTATCTATTTCTGATACAGGAGTTACCTCAGCAGCTGTTCCAGTAATAAAACATTGTTCAAAGCTCGATAATTCCTCTAACTCTATTTTTCTTTCGATAATTTTTAAGCCATGATCCTTTGCAAGACCAATAACAGTTCTTCTTGTAATTCCATCTAAAAAACTATCAGGTACTGGTGTATGTATTTCTTTACCAGAAATAAAGAAAATATTTGCACCAGTAGCCTCTGCAACTTTATTCTCTGTATCAAGCATTAATGCATCGGCATAACCTTCAGATTCTGCTTTATGTTTGGCTAATGTACAAATCATATAAAGGCCTGCAGCCTTAGCTTTGCATGGTATAGTATCTGGTGAAGGTCTTTTCCAATTTGAAAGAGTAAGCCTTATACCATTCAATTTATCATCTGGGCTGAAATATGAGGGCCATTCCCAAACTGCAATTGCACAATGTATTTTAGTAGATTGTGCAGAAACTCCAACTGTTTCTGCTCCCCTCCAAGCAATAGGGCGGATGTAAGCATCAACTAGATTATTTTTTTTTAGAGTCAAATAACAAGCTTCTTTTATTTCTTCTATAGTGTATGGAATCTCAAAATCTAATTCACTAGCAGAAAAAAATAATCTTTCAGTATGTTCATGAAGTTTAAAAATACGACCGGAATATGACCTTTCACCTTCGAAAACAGAACTGGCATAATGTAGTCCATGAGTTAGTACATGCAACTTAGCATCTTTCCAATCAATCAGATTTCCATTATACCAAATTAAACCTTCTTTATTTTCCATTGATTCTATATTCAAAATTGTCTCCAAAAAAAGGTAACTACAAATAGCAAATATTCACTCACATAATTAATACAATAGCCTAAATTAAGTAAACATAATTATTTGATAGATTGCATTTGTATATTAAAATAACAAAAAGGAAAAAAAGTGTCTGAAATAATATATAATTTACTTGTAGTAGATGATGATGAGAGAATAAGAAACTTATTAAGTCAATATCTAATAAAAGAGGGCTTTATTGTATCAACTGCAAGCGGAGCAGAACAAGCCAGAAAAAAGATTCAATTACTTAAATTTGATCTAATAATACTCGATATTATGATGCCAGGAGATGATGGACTTACACTAACAAAAGAGATCAGGGATAATTCAGATATCCCCATTATATTGTTAACTGCTAAATCTGGAACAGATTCAAAAATTGAAGGCTTAGAGATAGGGGCTGATGATTATCTAACAAAACCATTTAACCCTAAAGAATTACTACTGAGAGTTTTATCTATTTTAAAAAGATCGAAAAATGAAGATAATATTGATAATGAAATATTTTTTGGAGATTATACTCTTAATATTGAAAAAAGAGAGCTCACAAAAGCTAAAGATAGAGTTTATTTAACTGATAGAGAAATGAATTTATTAATTGCATTAGCAAAAAGTCCTGGGCAACCATTAAATAGAGAAAAATTAGCTGGAATTGATGAACCAGGAAGATCAGTAGATGTTGGAATTAATAGGCTTAGAAGAAAAATTGAGAAAGATCCTAGAATGCCTCTTTGGTTACAAACAGTAAGAGGTGAGGGATATATTTTAAGGCCTGATAAATAATGTTTTTTAAAAAAAGCTCAAGAAAATTTAAAGATATTTTACCTAAAGGTCTGTATTCTAGATCCTTACTAATTATAATTATTCCAGTTGTGGTTCTACAAGGAATATTAACTTTTGTCTTTTTAGATCGACACTGGCAATTAGTGACAAGAAAATTATCATCTGCGGTAGCTTCGGAAATCGCAACATTTGTTGATATTGCCCCCTCTTTAGGTCTAAATAAAGTTATTGAATTATCAAAAAAGTTTTATGATGCAGAAGTTAACTATATACCCAACCAAAAAATTATCAATGATCTTCCAAAACCGATAAATCTTGTTGAAAATACATTAAGCAAAGAGCTTTCTAAAACTATTGATGATAATTTTTGGGTTGATGCTCATACTTATGAAAAAAGGGTTATAGTTCAAATAGAAAAAAAAGAAGGAGTATATGAATTTATTCTTCCAAGAAGAAATGTTTACGCAACAAATAGTCATATATTCCTTGTATGGATGGTAATTTCATCTCTTTTACTGGTTTCTGTTGCAGTCATATTTATGCGACAACAAATCAAACCTATAGAGAAACTATCAAAAGCTGCACAACAATTTGGTTTGGGAAAGAAGATGGAAAATTTTAAGCCTTCAGGAGCAACTGAAGTAAGAAGAGCAGCAGAAGCCTATTTAAAAATGCAAGAGAGAATAGAGAGATTTATTGAACAGAGGACATTGATGTTAGCTGGCGTAAGTCATGATTTAAGAACGCCACTAACAAGATTAAAATTACAATTAGAAATGTTGTCAGATGATAAAACAAACATTGAATTATTATCTGATGTAAATGAGATGCAAAAAATGTTGGAAAATTATCTTGATTTTGCAGAGGATGTAACAAGAGAAAAAGCAAAAAAAACTGATCTAAAGAAAATGATAAAAGAGATCATTGATTCCGAATCGATAGAAAATAAAGTTATTGAATTTAATGTTAAAGATAATGAAGCAATATTTTTTGAATGTAGAGCAATAGCCATGAAAAGATGCATAACCAATCTTTTGAATAATGCTTGCTCATATGGAGATGATATAAGAGTAGCTTTAGAGAGAAAAAAAGATGTAATAGATATTTCAATTGAAGATAATGGTCCTGGAATCGATAAAACTGACTATGATAAGGCAATAAAACCTTTTATAAGGCTTGATTCATCAAGAAATCAAAATATTCCTGGTTCAGGTCTAGGGTTATCTATTTCACAAGACATCACAAGCAATCATGGAGGAAAATTAATTATGTCCAGAAGTAATTTAGGCGGCCTCAAAATACAATTAAAGTTTTCTACTTAATTAATTATCAGATATCTCTATACTTCTCTTTTTTGCTTCTATGATTGCTTCTCTTAATTTATCTAATAAACCTGTTTCATTATCTAATAAAATTTTGAGGCCTGCTTCAGTTGTACCATTTGGAGAAGTAACATTTTCTCTTAATTCTTTTGGATCAATACCTGAGTCTTTAACTAATTTTCCTGATCCTATAATTATTTGTTGTGATATTTTATTGGATACATCTTCTGTAAAACCTTCTTCAATAGCTATATTTTTTAAACATTCAGTAAAAAAGAAAAAATAGGCAGGTCCTGAACCTGAAATTGCAGTGAAAGAGTCCATTTGTGTTTCATTTTCTAACCATATCTTCTCACCAATTAATTCAAAAATTAAATCAACATTTAAGATGTCTTTATTGGTTATTGTTTTATTCCCAATTAAAGCGGTCATACCCTCTAAAGCTGAAGCAGCTATATTAGGCATAGCTCTAATTATTGGAACAGAACCCAATATCTCTTCAATTTTGCTTATCCTAATTCCGGCTAAAATTGAAACGATTAATGTTTCATTATTAATTATTAAATTATTTTTTAAGCTAATAAAAATTTCTTCATATATATTTGGTTTAGTCGCTACAAAAATGAGATCGTAATCTATAGTGTCTTTTTTTTCTTTAATATCTGAGTAAAAATTTACTTTTCTTTTTTTAAAGTCTTCTTTTAGAAAATCTTGTATGGCAGGCTCAATGACATCTACCATACCATCAAAATTATCAGATTTAACTATACCTTCTAAGAGACTACTCCCCATCTTACCGCAGCCTATTAACAAGATTTTTAGTTCATTCATGATAATTCTTTATGCTTCACCCCTGGTTTCAAATAAAACAGTGCTCAAAGCTTCTTCACTAGTTTTGCCTGCCCATAAGATATATTGAAAAGCAGGAAAGTATAAATCTATAGAGTTGACGGCATCTAGCAATAAGGTTTCTATAGTTTCAAGATTAAGATTCCTTTTATCAATGATTGAGCTATTACGATAAATAATAAGCCCTTCTTTATCCCACACATCAAAATGACCTAACCAAATTTGTGCATTAATTGAAGAAACCAATTTTAAGATTTGAAATTTATTTTTTTCATTGAATCTTAAATCAAATCCACAAACAACATCTAATCCTTGCGCGTCATTTCGAAGAGACACGGACAATTGGTAATTATTATGTTTGCCGTTTGCTATAATAGAGACCTCATTTTCAGATCTATCATAAGTCCAATTTTGAATACTAGCTGCTAGTTCAACATTATCTAAGGGATCATCTAAAAAATCTTTTTTTACTAATGAAGTCATAATATCTATATATAGTAGTTATAATAAACTAATATACTACAATTAGCGTAATTTTTATATATAAAAACATAAAATAAATGAAAAATTTGCTATAGATATATAGTGTTAGAATTTTTACTAAGTATAGATCCGATAGCTTTTAAAATTGGCCCTCTAGAAGTAAGATGGTATGGCCTTGCATACCTTGCAGGAATCCTTTTAGGCTTACAATATTCAAAATGGATTATAAGGCATCATAAAGAAAAAAATAAATTATCAATATCAATCAATAATATCGAAGAAATTTTTATATGGGTTGTGTTGGGAATAATTTTTGGTGCAAAAATTGGTTATTTAATTTTTTATAATCCATATTCTTTATTACAAAATCCATTAAATATATTTGCTCTATGGCAAGGAGGAATGTCATTTCATGGTGGTGCTGCTGGAGTTATTTTAGCAATTATAATTTATTCATTTGCAAAAAAAATATCATTATTACAACTAGGGGATATTATTTGCTCTGTTGTACCAATTGGTTTGTTTTTTGGTAGGCTTGCAAATTATGTAAATTCAGAATTATGGGGGAAAGTCACTACGGTATCCTGGGGTGTTGTCTTTCCTAATGCGGGAAACCTTCCAAGGCACCCAAGTCAATTATATGAAGCAATTTTAGAAGGTTTAGTGATTTTCTTAATATTATTCATAATGATAAAAAAGAATCTACTTAACTATAAGGGATTTATAAGCGGTTCTTTTCTTTTTCTTTATGGTTTATTTAGAACTTTTGTAGAGAATTTTAGAGAACCAGATTTACATATTGGTTATATATACAATTTTGTAACAATGGGTATGATGTTATCATTTCCATTCATGATTGCTGGTATGTGTATAATGTTTTATGCCATAAAAACAAATGGAAAAAATTAAATCAATAATAACTGAAGAAATAAGTAAAAAAGGCTATATTTCAATTTCTAGGTTTATGGAAATAAGCTTAACCGATCCAAAAGAAGGTTACTATATTAATAAAAAGCCGCTTGGAAAAAGTGGTGATTTCATTACTGCGCCAGATATAACTCAAATTTTTGGAGAAGTTATTGGCGCTTGGGCAATTGATATCATAAATAAAATTAATTCTAAAACGCCTTTCCAGATAATTGATTTAGGGGGCGGAAAGGGGACTCTTATTAAAGATATTAAAAGGGTCAGAAGTAATAATAGAATTTCCTATGGCTTCCTTGAGATTAATAAAAATTTAATGATAGCTCAAAAAAAAAATTTTCCTAAAGCAAAACATTATAAAAATATTTCTGATATTCCCAATTATCCAACGATATTTATCGGAAATGAATTTTTGGATGTTTTCCCTATAAGACAATACATAAAAATTAACAAAACATGGAAAGAAATATGCGTAACAGTAGATAAAGATAGATTTAATTATTGTCACAAAGATATTGAAGATATCATTCTATTTGAAGAACATAAAAATAATTTTCCTAATGAGACAGACTTTTTTGAAATAAATACAATGATTAAAAAAATTATTAGCGACATTTCAATTTTCTTAAAAAGAAATAATGGGATATGTTTATTTATAGATTATGGATATTCTAAAGGTTATGGAAATACTTTGCAGGCCTTAAAAAATCATAAATATGTTGACCCTTTAAGCTTTCCTGGGAATTCAGATTTAACATCACATATTAATTTTTCTCATGTTATTAATGAAACAAAAAAATTGGGAATGAATTTCTTTGGTCCAATTACGCAAAGAAATTTCTTAATTAATTTGGGCGCTTTAGAAAGATTAGAAATTTTAAAAAAATCTACAAATTCTGAAAAAATTAAAAATGATTTGGAGGAAGGTTTAAATAGGGTTATTGAGAATTCACAAATGGGAGAGCTTTTTAAAGTTTGCGCAATATCTCCAAAAAACAAATTAATTCCAGAAGGGTTTGATTAGTAACCAAT